>NZ_JBFALC010000002.1:406773-422210 GCF_040656035.1 Streptomyces sp. NPDC050211 | reverse complement strand
CCCCCTGCGGGGCTTCGCCCCTGCACCCCACCGGGGCTGCGCCCCCTGGACCCCTGCGGGGCTGCGCCCCCTGGACCCCTGCGGGGCTGCGCCCCCTGGACCCCTGCGGGGCTGCGCCCCCTGCACCCCACCGGGGCTGCGCCCCCTGGACCCCTGCGGGGCTGCGCCCCCTGCACCCCACCGGGGCTGCGCCCCTGCACCCCACCGGGGCTGCGCCCCTGGGCCCCGTCGGCCTGCGGCCTCGTCCTCAAACGCCGGACGGGCTGAATGATGCCGGCCGGTGTCGAGAGATCGAGCCGCTGTGGGTGGGGGAGCTCGAGCGGCATGCGGGCTGAAATGGTGCCTGTAGGCCGCCGCTACGCCAACTGTGCGGTCTTCCCTCGTTCCCCTGACGCCCCTCACCCCCGTCCGTCACCATCGCACCCGTGTTGAGTACCGGTGCACTGCGTGCGCATCTGTTGGCTGCTCGGTTGGCTGGGGTGGTGGCTACTTCTCGGGAGGAGAGTCTGCGGAGTTATCGGCTGTTTGCGGCTCGGGATCCCCGGGTTTTGATCGGGATTGATCCTGAGTGGGCTTGGGGGGAGCGGGAGTTGGTTGGGTTGATGGCGGAGAAGTGTGGGGTTTCGGCTGATTTGGGGTGTGTGGCTGGGGCTGATGTGATCGATCCGGGGCTGACTTTGGACGCGCTTGATGCCTTCGCCGATCGGGTCGGGGCCGTCGCGGAGCGTGGCGCGCCTGTGCTGTTCGGTACCGGGCATCCGCACCGTCTGCTCGGGTTCTACGCCGCCCTGGCGGACGCTTTGTCGGCGGCGGGATGTGCCGTACTCACACCGGCGCAGGGTCGCTGTGTCGACATAACGACCCGGTTCGGTCTACGCACGTACAACCTTGACTACGTACGAGGAGTCGCGCTGATGCGAGAACCGGACGCCTCCCGCTCCGGTTGTGAGACCGGCGCACACACGCACTCGCCGCTCCCGGTTCGTACCGTGCTGGCGGCGGCGGCCGAGGCCGGCGGGCCGTTGCCCGAGTTGGTGATCGGGGATCACGGGTGGGTCTGCGGAGCAGGTCAGCTGGGGTTTGAGGCCATTGGTCTTGCGGATACCGATGACCCCGCGCTCTTCGTGGGGGAGGCCGAGGGGTCCGTGTCCGTCGTCGTTCCACTTGATGACGCTGTGCGGTCTGATTACTACCTGCCGCTTACCCGCTACGTACTCAATCGAGCGTGTCTGTCACAGTAGGCCGCCGATGGGTGCACCTCTTCCCCACTCGCATCACCCGCCCCTACATTGGGGAGTGAGCACGCAGCGACGAAGAGTCACCGGAAGGGGAAGCCGGTGGCCGTCGGTCGAGTGCGGAAGGTTCAGGTGTGTCATGGCTGCTGAGCAGAGGCCTCTGAGCGAGGTTCAGTTCCTTACCGTGGCGGAAGTCGCCTCGGTGATGCGAGTGTCGAAGATGACCGTGTACCGACTGGTGCACAGTGGTCATCTGCCTGCGATCCGGGTGGGGCGGTCCTTCCGCGTCCCCGAGAACGCGGTTCACGAGTACCTCCGCGAGAGCTACGTGGGGGTGGAAACCGCCTGACGACGGTGGTCCGGGGAGATCCTCAGGGCACCATGGGATCTGCCCGGCCCCCTCGATTACGACCTCAGCGCTCGGACGGGTAGGCTAGCCCCTCGTAGGTCGTATGGGCCCATGGCGCCCAAACGCCGAGTGATGAGAAGTGAGCGAGGGTAGTCGTGGGCTCTGTTATCAAGAAGCGGCGCAAGCGGATGGCTAAGAAGAAGCACCGCAAGCTGCTCAAGCGCACGCGCGTTCAGCGTCGTAACAAGAAGTAGTCCGCCCGTCCGCGAGGACGAGGACTACGGACGGCGCAGAAGACGTCGCGAGAGCGTGTCCGTGGCCCCCCACCGCACCCGGTGGGGGGCCACGTGTGTCTCCACCGGGACCAGGCGTTCTGTGCGTACGCCTGTGTTTCACATGGCTTGGTCTGTTCGTACGTCTGTGGATGCCGTCACTTCGTGCATTGGGTGGTCATCACAGCGCAACATCGAGCCGCTAAGTTGGCGACACACGGGGAACACGGCAGGGTAACGAGCAGCGGTGTGTCGGGGCAGGACGATTCCTGGAAGGAAGGCGCTGATCTTGGGGAAGGTCGTGCTCGTGACCGGAGTGGCCCGTCAGCTGGGGGGCCGGTTCGTACGACGGATCCAGCGTGACCCACAGGTGGACCGGGTGGTCGCCGTGGACGCGGTCCCGCCCGCGCATCATCTGGGCGGCGCCGACTTCATCCAGGCCGACATCCGGCAGCCGACCATCGCGCGCGTGCTCGCCGAGACGGCCGCCGACACGGTCGTCCACATGGATGTGACGGCCACCGCGCTCGGCAGCGGCAGCCGGGCGACGGTCAAGGAGACCAACGTCATCGGGACGATGCAGCTGCTGGGTGCCTGTCAGAAGTCGCCCAGCGTCAAGCGGCTCGTCGTGAAATCCAGTACGAATGTGTACGGGTCCGCGCCGCGCGATCCCGCCGTCTTCACCGAGACGACCCCGCCGAAGTCCCTGCCCAGCGGCGGCTTCGCGAAGGACACCGTCGAGGTCGAGGGGTATGTACGGGGCTTCGCGCGCCGTCGGCCGGACGTCGCCGTGTGTGTGCTGCGGTTCGCCAACATCCTCGGCCCCACCGCCGACACCCCGCTCGCCTCGTACTTCTCGCTGCCGATCCTGCCGACCGTGTTCGGCTACGACCCCCGGCTGCAGTTCGTGCACGAGGACGACGTGATCGACGTCCTGCGGATCGCCTCGCACGAGCCGGAGCGCGGCACCCTCAACAGCGGCACCTTCAACATCGCCGGCGATGGCGTCCTGCTGCTCTCCCAGTGCTCCAGGCGGCTCGGCCGGCCCACCCTGCCGCTGCTGCTGCCCGCCGTCACCTGGGCGGGCTCGGCAGTGCGTACGCTGGGGATGACGGACTTCTCGCCCGAGCAGATCCGGTTGCTGACCCACGGCCGGGTCGTGGCTACGGACCAGATGCGTGAGACGCTCGGATTCAAGCCGAAGTACACGACCGCCGAGACCTTCGCGGAGTTCGCGCGCAGTCACGGTCCCGGACTCCTGCCCCCGGAGGCCCTCGCGGGGGCTGTCGACCGGATCGCCGCGCTGCCCTTGCTGGGCAGCGGCCACCCCCCGACGCAGAGCGCCAACTGAGGAGCGCATCAACGATGGCGGACGCCAAGGTCATTCCGTTCGACGACGACCGGTCCCGTGGGAGCGCCGTACAGCGGACGCCGCGGCGCCGGACCAGTTCGGGGAGCCGGCGCAAGAGCGGTGAACCCGCACTGGTCCGTGAGGTCCAGCCCCTGCCCGGGCGGGCGCCCGCGCAGGATGATGTCCCTGTGACGCGTGAGGAACAGCCGCCGCAGCGGCCCAAGGACGACGGCGGCCTGGAGCGGCGCATCGCGGGCGGCCTGGCCTTCCTGCGCCGCCGCCTGACGGGGGACTACGAGGTCGACGACTTCGGCTACGACGAGGAACTCACCGACCATGTCCTGATGTCCCTGCTGCGCCCGGTGTACGAGAAGTACTTCCGGGTCGAGGTGAAGGGCATCGAGAACATCCCCACGGACGGCGGCGCCCTGATCGTCGCCAACCACTCCGGCACGATCCCGCTGGACGGCCTGATGATGCAGGTCGCCGTGCACGACCATCACCCGGCCGGCCGTCACCTGCGCCTCCTCGCGGCCGATCTGGTCTTCGTGCTGCCGGTGATCAACGAACTGGCCCGCAAGCTCGGCCACACCCTGGCCTGCGCCGAGGACGCCGAACGGCTGCTGGCCCAGGGCGAACTGGTCGGGGTGATGCCGGAGGGCTTCAAGGGCATCGGCAAGCCCTTCAGCGAGCGCTACAAGCTCCAGCGCTTCGGCCGCGGCGGCTTCGTCTCCACGGCACTGCGCCAGGGCACCCCGATCATCCCGTGCTCGATCGTCGGGGCCGAGGAGATCTACCCGATGATCGGTAACGCCAAGACCCTGGCCCGGGTCCTCGGCTTCCCGTACTTCCCGCTGACGCCGACCTTCCCGTGGCTCGGCCCGCTGGGCGCGGTCCCGCTGCCGACGAAGTGGACGATCCAGTTCGGCGAGCCGATCCTCACGGACGGCTATCCCCCGGAGGCGGCGGAGGACCCCATGCTGATGTTCAACCTGACCGACCAGGTCAGGGAACAGATCCAGCACACCCTCTACAAGCTGCTGGTGCAGCGCCGCTCGGTCTTCTTCTGACGGTCTGCTTCTGACTGAGGAAACGTTTGTACGACGCTGGGGGCGCCCCCAGCGTCGTACTACTGCCGTAACCCCTACTCGACGTCCTCGCCCTCGATGCCGAGACCGGGCAGCAGGCCCGGGAGCAGTGGCGGAAGCGTGACGTCCGGCTCGGTGCTCGGGGTGCTGCTGCCGGACGGGGTGGCGGTGCCCGTGTTCTTCGGCGGGTCGAGCAGGCCGCCGGTGCTGCCGCCGAGCAGACCGTCGCTCTCGGTGTCGGAGTCGGACGGCTTGCTGGGCTTGGTGTCGCCGGAGCCGCCACGGTCCGAGGTGCCGCTGCCCGCGCTCGGCGGCGCGGACCGATCGGCGCCGGAGGAACCGGTGGACGTCGATCCGGAGCCCTGCCGCTCACCGTCGCCGCCGCCCCCGTGGGTGGGAGGCTGCGGAAGCAGGGACTGCAGCGGGGCGACCTCTTCGTCTATGGCGTCGAAGACCGACGACACCTGCTCGCTGACGTCCCCCAGTTGCACGGGAAGCCGCTCGCGCAGCGCGCCCCAGGCATCGCGGTGCGAACTCGAGAAGGTGGAGAGGGCCTGGATGGGGCCCAGGGACGCCGGGTCGCGCTCGTAGGCCGCGCTCAGCAGGCGGTGGCCCTCCGAGGCGTCGTGCGTCATACCGGACAGGGCACGGCGGATCGCGCCGACCGACTCGTGGTCGAGCTGTCCGCTGCGGTCGCGCTCCATCAGGCGCCGGGCCTCGCTGAGCCTGGTCGAGGCCTGGTCGAGGTAGGAACGGCCGCGCTCGTCGTCCCCGTCGGCCAGGTAGTTGAGCTTGAAATCCTCTATGCCGCGCTTGAGCCCGTACAGCGAGTCGCCGGGAAGTGCCTCGGAACTCGCGGCGGCGACGCCGCCGAAGGCCCCGGCGGCGACTCCGACGCTGAGCCCGCCGGCGGTGAGCCCCTTGGCCAGCCGGGTGCGTGGCCGCAACTTGCCCAGCGGGCTCGCCCGATGGGCGCCGCGCCCCCGATGGGAGCGCTGCCCCGGCATCGCGGGCGCGGTCGCTCCACCCAGGGAACCTTCTTGGAGCATGGCCTCCATGGCGGCCACCAGCTGGGCTCGCTGGACGACCTTGACCTCGGGGTCCATTTCCGGCTTGGGCAGCTCGCCGAGACCGGTCGTGAGGGCCAACAGGCGCCCCTGTTCGGTCTGTTCCGCAGCAGCCTCTGCCGGTGGTGCCTCTGACTGCTCGGCCGCCGGGCCCCGGTCGGACTCCTCCAGGGCCTGGGCGAAGGCGTTCGCCCGCCGGTGCGCCGATACGTTCGCGATCACTGGCGGCACCTCCTCTCGTCATGACGGTCGACTCCCCAGGGGGTCCTGAGGGTTGCACGCCCTGACCGAATCCACACGATCGAGTGATCGAATACGGTCAGGGAGTGACCACAGGGAGCCTGCATCCCGCACAACGAGCGGCGCGGCACTTGGGTTACGGACGATGGATGATCCGACGGTGGAGTCAACGGAACGTCACTGTAGGTGAGTTGGAGATGGCAGATCGTGTACGGGCGGTCAGCGGGCGTCGTCCGGGAGGAGCCGGGCGAGAGTGCGGACGGCACGGTACTGGAGGGTCTTGATCGCGCCCTCGTTCTTGCCCATGACGCGGGCGGTCTCGGCGACGGAGAGGCCCTGCAGGAAGCGGAGCGTGACGCACTCCTGCTGCTGGGGATTGAGTCGGCGCACGGCATCGAGCAGTGCGGCGTTGGAGAGGGATTCGAGCACCGAATCCTCGGGCGAGCGCTCGACCTCATTGGCGTCGAGCATCTCCCCGGTGGTCACCTCCAGCCGGAACCGGCTGGACTTGAAGTGATCGGCGACGAGGTTGCGGGCGATGGTCACGAGCCATGCGCCGAAGTCCCGTCCCTGCCAGGTGAAGGTGCCGATTCTTCTGAGTGCCCGCAGAAAGGTCTCGCTCGTAAGGTCCTCGGCGGTCGCCTTACCTCCCACCCGGTAGTAGATGTACCGATAGACAGTGTCGCTGTACTGGTCGTAGAGGCGCCCGAAGGCATCGGCCTCGCCGGCCTGTGCGCGCTCGACGAGGTCCATCATGCGGGCGCTGTCGCTGTCCGCGGCCGGGCGGCGAGCGGTGGTGGCACCGGCCGAACGCCCTCGTCTGCCGACGGCGGCAGTGCCGTCGGCAAGCGCGTAGCACGGGCCGACCGGCGCTGTGGCTACGGCGAGGGCGGGGACGGCGTACGCGGTGGGGACGAAGCCGCGCAACAGGTCCAGGACCGTTGCGCGCAGCGTAGCCAGGCCCGAGGCGTCAACCCCGACGTGTGGGTACACGGGACTCCCAGAGGCAGAGCTTCCATCACGTGCAGTGCGGGACCGTTCACCCGTCGTAGCGACGGAGGGGTACCGGATTGCGTCTGAGGAGAATAACGCTTCGTGCAGGCATTGCTACGCCCAGTTGCTCAAATCATCGATTCCGTCGCTTCTGTAACCGATTGACGGTCGATCAAGTGCCGCACAGTGACCGGTTGTTGATCGTGTGTGGTCGGGTTCCGGTCAGGAGCGGGGCGTGTTGTGGCCGTGTGCAGCCAACGGGACTGGATGGGGCGGTGTGGGGGTACGACCACTGGATTGCCCGGCGTTCCGGCGTGCCGCCTGCGCCCACCCGTGCCGCCCCAGGCGGCACGCATGCCCGCAGCTGGAGCTACCGCCTGCGGCGGCTCAGGGCGATTGCTGCTGCTGTGCCGCCTGCTACCGCGCCTACGCCGGCTGCTGCTGGGATGCCTACCTTTGCGGCCTTGCGGCCGGTGCGGTAGTCGCGGAGGCGCCAGTCGAGGTCGCGGGCGTGTTTGCGGAGCTTGGTGTCGGGGTTGATGGCGTAGGGGTGGCCGACGAGGGAGAGCATCGGGATGTCGTTGTGGGAGTCGCTGTAGGCGGCGCAGCGGGTGAGGTCGAGGCCTTCCGCCGCGGCCAGGGCGCGCACTGCCTCCGCCTTTGCCGGGCCGTGCAGGGGCTCGCCGACCAGCTTGCCCGTGTAGACCCCGTCGACCGACTCGGAGACCGTGCCCAGTGCGCCCGTGAAGCCCAGGCGGCGGGCGATCACCGTGGCGATCTCGACCGGGGCCGCGGTCACCAGCCACACCTTCTGGCCTGCGTCCAGGTGTGCTTGGGCGAGTGCGCGGGTGCCGGGCCAGATGCGGTCGGCCAGGTACTCGTCGTAGATCTCCTCGCCGATCGTCATCAGCTCGGCCACCCGGTGGCCCTTGACGATGGACAGGGCGGAGTCGCGGGCGTCCTGCATGTGTTCGGGGTCCTCGACCCCGGCCAGCCGGAACCAGGCCTGCTGCCAGGCGAACTTCGCGAGATCGCGGGTCTCGAAGAACTTCCGCTTGTAGAGCCCGCGCCCGAAGTGGAAGAGCGCGGCGCCCTGCATCACGGTGTTGTCGAGGTCGAAGAACGCGGCGGCCTTGTCGTCGCCGAGGACGGGGAACTCCGGTTCTCCCTGGTCCTGCTCGGCGGACGGCGGCGGTTCCTGCTCCTGCGTGGACTTGCGTGCGGCTTCTGCCGACGCCTCGCCTGCCAACACGCTCCGGGCGGTGGCGGAGCGCCTACGGGGAGTGAGCCATCCAAGAGCGGCCATGGCGTGAGCATAGCCAGTCTGTTCGGTGGTTCCGGAGTCGGGAGGTTTGGTGGCTGTGAACTCTCCGCGACCGCACAGTTAAACCGTGGTCGTCGCGGCGCGAGAATGGCCGTATGAGTCCTATCTTCCGGCGGACCGCCGCCCGTGCCCGGCTCGTCACTCTCATTCGCAAACCCGGCTGCCATCTGTGTGATGACGCACAGCTGGTGGTCGAGAAGGTCTGTGCGGAGGTGGGGGTTCCATGGGAGGAGAAGGACATCAGCCAGGATCCCCAACTCCATGACCAGTACTGGGAGCAGATTCCGGTCGTCCTGGTCGACGGGGAGCAGCACACGTTCTGGCGGGTGAACGAGGAGCGGCTCCGCAAGGCTCTGGCCAAGCACTGACCGACCAGTCCAAGTCGGCCGGAAACTGGCTTAGGATCGACGGCGACCTGGTCTCGGGGGTGGGGATCGTTGAGGAGAGTGTTCGGTTTTGACCCCCGTGGCGGCCCGGAAGCAGCGGCGCGTGACCCCGGTCACGTTGGCCGGGCAAATCGGACACCATCTTTGTGCACGCGTTCACAAAGACATAGCCTGCTTTCGACGGGGCGGTCCAGGGACGTGTGACCGCCTGCAGCCCCGCTCTACCCGCAGGAGCACCGTGGCAACTGGCCGAACTCACCGACCGGCGACCCGTAGCCGAGGGATTCCCGAGGCCACCGTCGCCCGGCTTCCGCTGTACCTCCGCGCGCTGACCGCACTGTCGGAGCGCTCGGTCCCCACGGTCTCCTCCGAGGAGCTGGCGGCCGCGGCGGGAGTCAACTCCGCCAAGCTTCGCAAGGACTTCTCGTATCTGGGCTCGTACGGCACCCGTGGTGTCGGCTACGACGTCGAGTATCTCGTCTACCAGATCTCCCGCGAACTCGGCCTGACCCAGGACTGGCCGGTTGTCATCGTCGGTATCGGTAACCTCGGCGCCGCCCTCGCCAACTACGGCGGGTTCGCCTCCCGTGGCTTCCGGGTCGCCGCGCTGATCGACGCCGATCCGGAGATGGCCGGAAAGCAGATCGCCGGGATCACCGTCCAGCACAGCGACGACATAGAGCGGATCATCTCCGACAACGGCGTCTCGATCGGGGTCATCACCACCCCGCCGGGCGTCGCCCAGCAGGTCTGCGACCGGCTCGTCGCCGCCGGTATCACCTCCATCCTGAACTTCGCGCCGACCGTGCTGTCCGTCCCGGACGGCGTCGACGTACGCAAGGTCGACCTCTCCATCGAGCTGCAGATCCTCGCCTTCCACGAGCAGCGCAAGGCAGGCGAGGAGGCCGCGGCGGCCGAGAGCGCCGGACCGGTCGCCGCCGTGCGCGGCCAGTCCGCCGACAAGGGACCCGACGGGGACGTACCCGCCGTGATGCCGGCATGAGTCTCCTCGTCGTCGGGCTGAGTCACCGCAGCGCTCCGGTCAGCGTCCTGGAGCGGGCCGCGCTGTCCGCGGACGCCCAGATCAAGCTGCTGCAGGACACCGTCGCCGCCGAGCCGGCCACCGAGGCCGCCGTCCTGGCCACCTGCAACCGCATCGAGCTGTACGCGGACGTGGACAAGTTCCACGCGGGCGTCGCCGAGCTGTCCACGCTGCTCGCCCAGCACAGCGGGGTCGGCCTCGAGGAACTCACGCCTTACCTGTACGTGCACTACGAGGACCGGGCCGTCCACCACTTCTTCTCGGTGGCCTGCGGGCTGGACTCGATGGTCGTGGGCGAGGGCCAGATCCTCGGCCAGATCAAGGACTCCCTCGCGACGGCCCAGGAGCTGCACACCGCCGGCCGCCTGCTCAACGACCTGTTCCAGCAGGCGCTCAGGGTCGGCAAGCGCGCCCACTCCGAGACCGGCATCGACCGTGCGGGCCAGTCGCTGGTCAGTTTCGGCCTGGAGCAGCTGGCCGTCGGCAAGCCGGTCGACGGCTGGGCCCGCGGCAAGAAGGCCCTGGTGATCGGCGCGGGCTCGATGTCCTCGCTGGCCGCGGCGACGCTCGCGCGTGCCGGAGTCGCCGAGATCGTGATCGCCAACCGTACGTACGACCGTGCCGAGCGGCTCGCTGAGATCCTCACCGAGGGCGACGACACGGACGTGGTGGCCCGCGCGGTACCGATGGAATCGGTGCCGGCCGAGCTGACACGTGCCGATGTCGCGGTGTCCTGCACGGGGGCTACGGGGCTGGTGCTGGCGGCGGAGACGATCGCTGCGGCGATGGAGGGCCGTGGGGTCGTTGCGCAGCCCGGCGCTGACGGGGCGCCGCCTGCGCCCACCCGTGCCGCCCCGAGCGGCACGGCTGCCCGCAGCTTGGCGGGCGGCGACGAGAACTGTCCGCTTGATCTTGCCGCCGTGCAGCCCGGGTTCTCGCTCATGGGCGAGGCCGCTGTGGCCGGGATGGACGCGGCCACGCTGGAGCAGCACGCCACCTGGGTGGACAACGGCACCGTCGACCACCGGGAAGCCGCCCGCCGTGCCGAGGCCGACGCCGAGCTGATCACCGCGCTCGCCGCGACCGCGGCCACCGCCGGGCGGATCCCCGAGCGGCGCAGGCCCGAGCCGGTGGCGGTCGTGCCGCGGCCCGAGCCGGTGCTGTTCCTGCTGGACCTGGCGATGCCGCGCGACATAGACGCGGCCGTGCACCGGCTCGCCGGGGTACGGCTGGTCGACATCGAGTCGCTGGCGGAGGCCTCCGCGGACGCTCCGATGGCGGCCGACGTGGACCAGGTCCGCCGTATCGTCTCCGACGAAGTGACGGCGTTCGGGGCGGCGCTGCGAGCGGCGCACATCACGCCGACCGTGGTCGCGCTGCGGACGATGGCCGCCGATGTCGTGGCCACCGAGATCGCGCGTCTGGAGGGCCGGCTGCCCGGCCTCGACGACAAGCACCGGGCGGAGATCACACAGACCGTGCGGCGCGTCGTCGACAAACTGCTGCACGCGCCGACTGTCCGGGTCAAGCAGCTCGCGGCCGAACCCGGCGGCGCCGGGTACGCGGACGCCCTGCGGACCCTGTTCGACCTCGACCAGGAGACGGTGGCCTCCGTCTCGCGCGCCGAGGACAGCACCAGCAAGAAAGACCGAGGCTCGGCATGAGTGAGGACAAGGCACTGAGACTGGGGACCAGGCGAAGCAGACTCGCCATGGCCCAGTCCGGGCAAGTGGCAGAGGCCGTGAGCCAGGTGACCGGACGGCCCGTCGAGCTCGTAGAGATCACCACGTACGGCGATGTCTCCCGTGAGCAGCTCGCGCAGATCGGCGGCACGGGGGTCTTCGTGACGGCGCTGCGGGAGGCCCTGCTCAAGGGGGAGGTCGACTTCGCGGTTCATTCGCTGAAGGACCTGCCGACCGGGCAGCCGGACGAGCTGGCGCTGGCCGCCGTCCCCGAGCGCGAGGACCCGCGGGACGTGATCGTCGCCCGGGACGCGCTGAAGTTCACCGACCTGCCGCGCGGGGCGCGCATCGGTACGGGTTCGCCGCGGCGGATGGCCCAGCTGAACGCGTACGCCCGGACCCATGGGCTGGATATCGAGACGGTTGCGATTCGCGGGAACGTGGATACACGCGTCGGGTATGTGCGCGATGGTGAGCTGGATGCGGTGGTGCTGGCCGCGGCCGGGCTCAGCCGGATCGGCCGTATCGATGAAGTGACCGACTTCCTGTCGGTCGACACAGTTTTGCCCGCTCCCGGCCAGGGAGCACTCGCGATCGAATGTGCCGCGGACAACGCGGACCTGATCGCTGCGCTCGCGGAGCTCGACGACCCGTTCACGCGGGTCGCCGTGACCGCCGAGCGGTCACTGCTCGCCGCCCTGGAGGCCGGTTGCAGCGCACCTGTGGGCGCGCTGGCCGACCTTTTGGCCGACGGGCAGATTGTCAAGGAAATGCGCCTGCGCGGCGTCGTCGGCACGACCGACGGCTCGCGGATGGTGCAGTTGTCCACCACCGGTCCCGTGCCCGAGACGTACGACCAAGCAATGGCGCTCGGCCGTGAACTCGCGGCTGAGATGCTTGCCCAGGGCGCGGCCGGTCTGATGGGGGAGCGAGCACATTGAGCCCCACCACCCTTCCCGCCGGTCCGGAACACGGGCACGTCACCTTCCTGGGTGCCGGACCCGGAGATCCGGGACTACTGACTCTGCGCGCCGTCGAGGCGCTGGCGAACGCGGACGTTCTCGTCGCCGAGCACGAGGTGCTCGACGTCGTACGCGCTCATGCCAGATCGGGCGTCGCCATCGTGAACACGGAACCGGGTCCTTCGTCGGACCCGCATCCGGGCACAGGCACGCCTCAACTAACGGTTGTTGACGGTCAGTCAACAACCGCTGGCGCCCCCGCCGTGCGGGATGCCGCACATCTTGTCATGGAGGCCGCGCGGGGCGGCAGGCGGGTCGTGCGTGCGGTCTCGGGGGACCCGGGACTAGATACGTACGCCGCCGAGGAAATGCTCGCCTGCGCCGCCGCGGGTGTTCCGTTCGAGGTCGTCCCGGGTGTCGCGACCGCCGTCGGGGTGCCCGCGTACGCCGGTGTTCCGCTGCGGGACGCCCAGGGCGCCGATGTGCGGTTCGTGGATGCGCGGACCGCGTCGGAGCGGTGCTGGACCGAGGTCGGTGCGTCGGACGGCACGGTCGTCGTGTCGACGACGCTGGATTCGGTGGCTGCTGCTGCCGGTGAGCTGGTTTCGGCCGGGCGCAAGCCTGATACGCCGATGACGGTCACGGTCGCCGGTACGACCACTCGGCAGCGGACCTGGACCGCCACGCTGGGGACCATCGCGCAGACGCTGAAGCAGGCGAAGGTGCTGCCCTCGCCGGATGGCGCGCGGCCCGTGATAGCCGTGGTCGGGGAGCGTTCCGCCGCGGCTCAGCGTGAGCAGCTGTCGTGGTTCGAGTCCAAGCCGTTGTTCGGCTGGAAGGTGCTCGTTCCGCGTACGAAGGAGCAGGCGGCGTCGCTCTCCGACCAACTGCGGTCGTACGGGGCCGTGCCGCACGAGGTGCCGACGATCGCCGTCGAGCCGCCGCGGACGCCTCAGCAGATGGAGCGGGCGGTCAAGGGGCTGGTGACCGGGCGGTACGAGTGGATCGCTTTTACGTCCGTGAATGCGGTCAAGGCTGTGCGGGAGAAGTTCGAGGAGTACGGGCTCGATGCGCGGGCCTTTGCGGGGATCAAGGTCGCCGCGGTGGGGGAGCAGACCGCGAAGGCGTTGGTTGCGTTTGGTGTGAAGCCGGATCTGGTGCCGAGTGGGGAGCAGTCGGCGGCGGGGTTGTTGGAGGACTGGCCGCCTTATGACCCGGTGTTCGATCCGATTGACCGGGTGTTCCTGCCGCGCGCTGACATCGCTACCGAGACGTTGGTTGCGGGTCTCATTGAGCTTGGGTGGGAGGTTGACGACGTTACGGCTTATCGGACCGTGCGGGCGTCGCCGCCGCCTGCGGAGACTCGGGAGGCGATCAAGGGGGGCGGGTTCGATGCGGTGCTGTTCACGTCTTCCTCTACGGTGCGGAATCTGGTCGGTATTGCCGGGAAGCCGCACAACGTGACGGTGATCGCTTGTATTGGGCCCGCTACGGCCAAGACCGCTGAGGAGCATGGGCTTCGGGTGGATGTGATGGCTCCGGAGCCGTCTGTGCACAAGTTGGCTGAGGCGTTGGCGGACTTTGGGATGCGGCGGCGGGCTGCGGCGTTGGAGGCGGGGGATGCGGTGACTCGGCCTAGTGAGCGGCGGCCGGGGGCGCGGAGGCGTCGTACGACGTAGCTGTTCCCGGCGTGGTGGCTGAGGACGGGTGGGTCGCGCGGCCCGGCGCTTGCGGGGTGCCGCCTGCGCCCACCCGTGCCGCCCTAGGCGGCACGAATGCCCGCAGCTGGGCGGGACGGTAGCCCGCGGCTTGAGCTATGCAGGCGTTGGGGTCACCGTGTGGCCGTAGCGCAGGAGGTTTTTGGGGTCGTAGGTGGCCTTGTCCTGGCGTAGGCGGTTGTAGACCTCGGGGGTCCAGGCTCGGGCTCGGTCGGATTCGTTGCCGGGGCGGCCGTGGATGTTGACCATGGAGCGGCCGGTGCCGTAGGGGGACATGGCGGTGTTGAGGGCGGCCGTGGCTGTTTCTACTGCCTCGGCTGCTTCTGGGCTCGGGACCACGGCGACTGTTTCCAGTAGGTGGCTTGCGTCGCGGGCGCAGATCGCGTCCTCTGTGGCGCTCGGGCGGGCCAATGCGCCTCCCATGTGGCGGAGTTCGACTATCAGCAGGGGGTAGTCGGGGGGTGCGGCCGGGCCCGCGTGTGCCAGCAGGGTGTCGACGGCTTCCGGGGTGAGCTCCGCGAGCAGGGCGCACGACTCCCTTGCGGGGAGGGGGTCCTGGGGTTCCGCGTAGATCGAGTCCACGTCGGTGTAGTCCATTTCGTCGACCGTGTCGAACACGACGGGGGCGGCGGACCGGATGGGGTCGAGGAGGCGTTGGCCGTCGGCCGGGTCGCCGGTCCAGGCGATCGCTACGCGGGCCCAGAAGCGGCCGCGCAGGGGTTCGGGGATCGCCGGGAGCGGGGGGAGGCGGAGAAGGGTGAACGCCGAGCACATCTGGGTGGGGACGGTGGTGGTCCAGTCGGCCCAGGCTCGGAGGAGGGGTTCCGCGTGGTCGCCGGCGCAGTAGATGCCGCCGCCGAGGATACGGGTCAGGGGGATCAGCTCGGTCACCAGTGAGGTGACCACGCCCACGTTGCCCTTGCCGCCGCGCAGGGCCCAGAACAGTTCCGGTTCGTGGGTCGCGTCTGTTTCGCGGAGGGTGCCGTCGGGGGTGACTACGTGGAATGAGCGGACCAGGTCGGAGGCGTATCCGTAGGCGCGGCCGAGGATCGGGAGGCCGCCGCCGAGGGTGTAGCCGATCACGCCGGCATCTGTGGAGGAGCCGGTGAGGGCGGCCAGGCCGTAGGGGGCAGCGGCGTCCAGGACGTGGCGCCATTTCGCGCCTGCGGCGATCGTTGCGGTGCGTTGGGTCGGGTTGATCTGTACGTCCGTCATGCGGGACGTGTTGATCAAGAGGCCGTTGTCGATCGGGAAGTTGGCGCCGTGGCCGGTGCCCTGGACGGCTACGGGGGTGTCGGTGGCCGCGGCCCAGCGCATCGCGGCCACTATGTCGCCGGGGGTGGTGGCACCGACGACCACGTCCGGGATGTGGCGGGCGGCCAGGTTGAAGCCGGTGACTTCGTCGGCGTAGCCGTCGTCCGTGGGGCGTAGGACCGGGCCGAGGACGTCGGAGAGGGCGAACAGGTCGGGGGTGTCGTGGGGGTGGTGGGCGGTCGTCATGGGGTCCTCCCCGTCGGGGTACTCAGGGGGCCCGGGGGCTCGGGGGGCTTGCTATCTCAGCTTGGACCCGGGGGTCGTGGGGCGCATGCGGGGGCTTCGGTGCGATGCCTCCCGGCGGGGGTGCGGGTGGGTGGGGGTGCGCGTAGCGCCTTCGGTGTGGGGTGGGGTCGGGGCCGCGGTGGGGGGGGGCGGGCGGCGGGCCGCGGAGCAGGGGCTGCAGGGGCGGGG
>NZ_JBFALC010000002.1:210240-406763 GCF_040656035.1 Streptomyces sp. NPDC050211 | reverse complement strand
GGTCGGGGCGGCGGGGGGGGTGTCCGTCCTCGGAACGTCGCGGCTCGGTCTGCTGGGGAGGTGCTCGTGTTGACGCGACAACCGCTGCGGGCGGACACCCCCACCGCGTCCCCTTCCCGCCGTGGGCGACTGCGGGTGCGTGGTCGCTTCGCCGCAGGACGCCGGGCGTCCGGGCGCGTGGGCGGCTGCGGGGCCGTTCTGGTCCGACGCCTCGTCGGCAAAGGTGGGGGTCCGTGCGGCGTAGCCTCGTTGCATGTCGAAGTACGGATCGTTTCCCGGTACGCGTCCTCGGCGGCTGCGTACGAGTCCTGTCATGCGGCGGATGGTTGCCGAGACCCGGCTGCATCCGGCCGACTTCATCCTGCCCGCGTTCGTGCGGGAGGGGGTGAGTGAGCCGGTGCCTATCGCGGCCATGCCCGGGGTTGTGCAGCACACTCGGGACAGCCTGAAGAAGGCGGCTGCCGATGCTGTGGCGGCCGGGGTGTCCGGGATCATGCTCTTCGGGGTGCCGGAGGAGTCGAAGAAGGACGCGCTGGGGACGCCGGGGACCGATCCGGACGGGATTCTGCAGGTCGCGATTCGGGATGTGCGGGCCGAGGTCGGCGATGAGTTGCTGGTGATGTCTGATCTGTGTCTGGATGAGACCACCGATCATGGGCACTGCGGGGTGCTTGATGATCAGGGGCGTGTGGACAATGACGCCACCCTTGAGCGGTATGCCGAGATGGCTCAGGTGCAGGCCGACGCCGGGGCTCATGTCGTCGGGACCAGCGGGATGATGGACGGGCAGGTCGGGGTTGTCCGCGATGCCCTTGATCAGATCGGGCGGGAGGACGTGGCGGTTCTGGCCTATGCCGTCAAGTACGCCTCCGCCTTCTACGGGCCCTTCCGGGAGGCTGTCGGCTCGTCGTTGCAGGGAGACCGGAAGACGTACCAGCAGGATCCCGCCAATGCGCGGGAGTCGCTGCGGGAGCTCGCCCTCGATCTGGAGGAAGGGGCCGACATGGTGATGGTCAAGCCTGCCGGGCCCTATCTGGATGTTCTGGCGCGGGTCGCGGACGTGGCGGACGTGCCGGTCGCCGCCTATCAGATCTCCGGTGAGTACTCGATGATCGAGGCCGCCGCCGAGAAGGGGTGGATCGACCGGGACCGGGCGATCCTGGAGACGCTGACCGGGATCAAGCGGGCCGGTGCGCAGAACATCCTCACCTACTGGGCCACCGAAGTCGCCCAGAAGGTGAGGTAGTTGCCCCGCGCGCGGGTCGGTCAGTTCAGGGCGTCCGCCATGTCCGACTGCCAGTACGTCACCGACAGCGAGCTGTCGTAGTACACGCCCTTGGCCGGCAGGGGCGGGGTCGCGGACGCGCCGCCGGAGCTGTTCGGGG
Source organism: Streptomyces sp. NPDC050211 (assembly GCF_040656035.1). Taxonomy (NCBI): domain Bacteria; kingdom Bacillati; phylum Actinomycetota; class Actinomycetes; order Kitasatosporales; family Streptomycetaceae; genus Streptomyces; species Streptomyces sp. NPDC050211. The sequence goes on along the minus strand of NZ_JBFALC010000002.1, from coordinate 405,378 downwards.
TCCCGCCCTGGAAGGCGATCGTGAGCTTCTTGCCGGTGGTGCCGCCGTCGCCGCTGCCGTCGGCCGCGGCGAGCATGACGCCCGCGTAGCCGGAGGCTCCGGGGGCGAGGGTGGGGACGGCCTGCGGCTTGCTGTCCGGCCTCGCCTGCGGCACCCACTGCATCTCGTCGAAGCGGAGCACCGGGTAGTACATCAGCGAGCACGCCTTCGAGCCGGTGTTGGTCACCGTGAGCAGCATGTGGTTGAGCGGGCGGGAGACCGGCTGGGCGGTGACCTTGGTGTTGGAGCCGTTGCAGATGGCGGGGTTGGACGAGGGCTTGCCGGCCTGGTCCGTCGTCTTGTCCGACTTCTCGGTGGTCTCGTTGCCCTGGTTGCTCTGGCCGGTCTGGTTCGGCTGTGAGGTCTTTCCGGAGCCGGAGTTCGTCGGCTGCGATCCCTTGGTGTCGTCCGTGGCCGACGCCGTCGGCGTCGGGGTCAGCTTCGACGCACCCTCGTCCTTCGTGCCCGTTCCGCTCTCGCAAGCGGTGAGGGCGAGCGTGGCGATGGTGATGCCTGCGGCGGCGAAGAGGCGGGCGTGGCGGAAGGTGCGCATGGCTGGGTCCTTGTCCGTGTGAGCGGGGTCGTTGCCCGCCGCCCGTCCGGGTGCCGGGGGCGGCGTGCTGTTGATGAGGAGAGCCTGTGCGATAGTGCGTCCCAGCCGCATCAACCGGCGGGCGATCAGGGACACTGGAACGCTGGTAACGGTCTGACCTGGGGAAACGACCATTCCCTGGAACGGTGGAATGGGATGGCGGGGGAGGGAAGAACGGTGTCGGACGGCACTGCCGCGGACGGATTCGCGGCGTTTCTGCGCCAGTTGAAGGACCGCTCCGGGCTCAGCTACGGGGTGCTCGCCAAGCGGCTGCACATGAGTACGTCGACGCTGCACAGGTACTGCAACGGGGATGCCGTACCCACGGACTACGCGCCTGTGGAGCGGCTGGCGCGTCTCTGCAAGGCGTCGCCCGCCGAGTTGGTGGAGCTGCATCGGCGGTGGGTGCTGGCGGACGCGGCGCGGGGCTCCCGGAAGGGGGCGGCGGAGGACGCGCCGGCTGCGGCTGAGGCGGTGGCTGAGGGGGCGGCGGAGACTGCTCGGGCAGGTGGTACGGCGGCTGCGGCGGAGGGTTCTGAGGCGGCTTCTGAGGACGCGCCGGAGGACTTGCCAGGGGATGCTCCCGGCCCCGCCCGGCCGCAGCAGAGCCGTCGGCTCCGTCGTCGTACCGCTCTCCTCGCCGGTCTCGCCGTGGCGGCCGTTCTCGGTGCCGTCGCGTTTGCCGTGCAGCCCTTCTCCGGTGACCAGGGCGATGACGGGCGGCGTAGTCCGGTCGGTGCGGCGGCGTCGTCCGGAGGGGTGTCCGCGACGCCGACCAAGGCCTCGCCCGGGGCCACCGCGAAGGAGACCGAGTCCGGCGGGAAGAAGAGCACGCCGTCCGTTTCGCCCTCGGTGAGCCGTACGAGCGGCGGGGTCAGCGGCGGACCGGCCGGTGAGGATCCCGGGAACGACACCGGGCCGCTGCTGACCGTGACCACGCGGCCGTACACCTGGGCAGGGCCCTGTTCGCAGCACTATCTGATCGACCGGCCCCCGGCGGAGGTCCATCCGCCGCCCTTCGAGCAGGGGGCGCCGGCGTGGGTGTCGGCGGAAGGGGCGGTGTCGGCGGGGGAGCAGTTGGTGACGCTGACCGTGCAGGGGACCGGAGAGCGGACGGTGGTCCTCGACAGTCTGGCGGTCCATGTGGTCGGCAGGGGCATGCCGCTCGCCTGGAACGACTACGTGATGGGCGTCGGCTGCGGTGGCGATGTGCCGACGCACCCCTTCACCGTCGCCCTCGACGCGGCCCGTCCGGTCGTTCAGCCCGCGGCCGGGCAGCGGGACTTCCCGTTCTCGGTGAGCGAGTCGGACCCGGAGGTCTTCCGCATCATGGCCGATGCCTCGGCGTACGACGTCCGTTGGTATCTGGAGCTGAAGTGGTCCAGCGGCACTCGGCAGGGCACGGTGGTCGTCGACGACGACGGTGAGCCGTTCCGCACGAGCGGCAACAACGGCCGGCCTTCGTACGAGTTCCCGCTCGGCGGCGAGAAGTGGGTCGAGGCGGCGGAGGAAGGGTCCTAGGGGAGGGTCCCTAGGTCCCTAGGTCCCTAGGTCTCTAGCGGTTCTGGTCCGTCGTCGGTGAGGGGGACACCGGGGGTGGGGTCGAGGAGGTCGTCGAGCTGGTCGTGGCCGACGGGCCCTCGTCGCGCAGGCCTTCGCCGTCCTCGCACCCTGTGAGCGCACCCGCGAGCACGAGTGCGGCGAGTACGGCCGTCGTCGTGGCGAGCAGCCGGGTTCGGTCGGCGGCGGGGCGTGCGGACATGGTGGCCCTTTCGGTCGCGGGTTTCCGGGAGGGCTTCAGCTTGCGCGGTGATCGGCCACGACCGAAAGGGTCGTCGGGGGATTCGGGACGTGGGATGGGGTGGGATGGCGTCTGAGCTGGGCGGATTGTCCTTCCCTCGGACGCGGGACGGGACGGGAATCGGGGGCTGATCCGCTGTCCCGGCCGGGCTGTGTCCCGTATCGCGGAAACTTGCTTGTAGGTGGCAGGTGGTTCTTTAGGGTGCGGGCAGGAGTCGTCACCGTCCCCGAGGAGCCGCTACGTGACCGCCGTCGAGCCCGCGCCGTCTCGTCCCGCACCTGTGCCGCCGCTTGCCGCGCGGGCCCGTTCGATCGGGGGTTCGCCGGTACGGGACATCCTGGCCGTCACCGCGCGGCCCGAGGTGATCAACTTCGCGGGTGGACTGCCGGCGCCGGAGCTGTTCGACGTGGAGGGGATTGCGGCGTCCTATCAGGCGGTCCTGGCGGAGGTGCCCGAGCAGGCGTTGCAGTACTCCACGACCGAGGGTGAGCCGGGGCTGCGGGACGCGCTCGCCGGGCGTATGTCGGTGCGGGGGCTGGTCACGGATGCCGACGATGTGCTCGTCACGACCGGTTCGCAGCAGGCGCTGTCCCTGCTGGCGACGGCGCTGGTGGAACCCGGGGACACGGTCGTCGTCGAGAACCCCTGCTATCTGGCGGCGTTGCAGGCCTTCAGCTTCGCGGGTGCGCGGGTGGTGGCCGTGCCCGGTGACGGGGAGGGGGTCGATCCCGCGGCGCTGGAGGAAGTGGTGGTGCGGGAGCGGCCGAAGCTCTTCTACACCGTTCCCACGTTCCAGAATCCGACCGGTCGCACCCTGCCCGCCGGACGCCGGGCCGCCGTCGCGTCCGTCGCCGCCCGGCACGGGCTGTGGATCGTCGAGGACGACCCGTACGGCGAGCTGCGCTTCGAGGGTGAGCGGGTGCCGTGGATCGCCGCGCACCCGGGCGCCCAGGACCGTACCGTCCTGCTCGGCTCGTTCTCCAAGGTCATGGCGCCCGGTCTGCGGCTGGGCTGGCTGCGGGCGCCCGCCGAGCTCCGGCGGGTCTGCGCGGTCGCCAAGCAGGCCGCCGACCTGCACACCCCGACCGTCAACCAGCTCGCTGCCGCGCGGTACTTGGCGGATCGGGACCTGGACGCCCACGTGGCGCGCGTTGCGGGTGTGTACGGCGAGCGGCGCGACGCCATGCTCGCGGGGCTGGCCGACTCCCTGCCGCCCGGATCGACCTGGAACCGGCCCGAGGGCGGCATGTTCCTCTGGGTCCGGCTGCCGGAGTCGTACGACACGACGGCACTGCTGGAGAAGGTGGTGCGGCAGGACGTGGCTTACGTCCCCGGGGCGCCCTTCTACGCCGGTGAGCCGGAGCGGTCGACGCTGCGGCTGTGCTTTGTGACGCAGACGCCGGAGGAGATCGGGGAGGGGTTGCGGAGGCTGGGGAGGGGGTTGCGGGGCTGAAGAGGGAAGGGGTGGGCTGGGGCCTAGGGCGAAAGACCTGCGTCGGTTCCTGCTGAGGGCGGCAGCCGTGGGGTGGGCGGCGTGCCTACGGTGGGGGCATGTCCGAGCCAATCGTGGAAACCGTGGGATTCGACCTCGACGCGTACTTCAAGCGGATCGGCTGGGAGGGAGAGCGGCGTGCGGATCTGGCGACGCTGAAGGGTGTGCATCTGGCGCATATGCGGAGCATTCCGTTCGAGAACCTGGACGCCTTGCGTCGTACGGCGCCCTCCCTCGACCCCGCCGACCTGATGTCCAAGCTGGTCCACAGCCGGCGTGGTGGCTACTGCTACGAGCACAACACGTTGTTCTCGCTCGCGCTGGACGCGCTGGGTTTCCGCATGACCCGGCTGGCGGCCCGCGTCACCCTCGGCGCGGACAGCCTCGAGAGCCGCCCTCGCACCCACATGGCCCTGCTGGTGGAGGCTCCGGGTGATCCGCAGCCCTACCTCTCCGACGTCGGCTTCGGGGCGATCGGCGCGCTGCTTGAGCCGGTGCCGTTGCGGGCGGACACCGAGTTCCGGGATGCCGGGCGGCGGCACCGGCTGGTGCGGGTACCGCACCGGGGGCCGCTGGAGATGTGGATGCTTCAGGCCTACGAGGTTCAGGGCCACGAGGAGCGGTCCGAGGGCTGGGCCGACCAGTACGCCTTCACCCTGGAGCCGTTCGAGAAGCCTGACTTCGAGGTCATCAACTGGCATGTCGCGACGAACCCGCGCTCTCCCTTCACCCAGCAGCTCTACGTCCAGCGCACCACCGCCGAACGCCACCTCCACCTCTATGGCCGCCTCCTCACCGAGACGCGCGCCGACGGCACGGTGACGGAGCGGGAGGTGACGGAAGAGGCGGAGGCACGCCGGATCCTGGATGAGGAGTTCCTGATCGCCGCTCCCGGCAGCATGACGCTGCTGGGGTGACTCAGCGCATGATCAGTCCCACCAGAAGTGCCAGGCCGGCTGGTTGAGGAGGCGGTGCTCGGCGTAGGCGCGCAGGGTGGTGTCGCTGCTCTGCCAGATGTTGTCCGGGCAGAACGCGAAGTGCTCGGCGGCGAGTGCCTCCGCGTCGGCCTGGGTCGTGGGCGGGGCCGCGACGGACACCAGCAGGTGGTCGAAGCCGAGCGCCACGACCCGTATGCCGAAGCGGTCCTCCCAGGAGCGGAGTACGGCGCACAGCCGGGCCACGTCGCTCTCGTGGTTCGCCGGGCCCGACCAGCCGATCGCCGCCGGTATGTCCGCACTGCGGCGCGCGGGGACCAGGGCGAGGTGCGGGTCCTTGAACGGGCCGCCGCCCGCGAGGAGGAGCGAGTCCGCGATCTCGGCGGCGGCGGGTTCGGCTGATTCGATGGGGTCGATGGGGTCGATGGGGTCGGCTGCGGGTTCGGGGACTTCGGCGAGGCCCGGCCACTCCTCGCCGTCCTCTCCCTCGCAGTCCTCCCAGAGTTCCTCCAGCACCTCGTCCGCGTCGTGATCGCCCGGGTACGACACCTCTCCCGGCATCAAGGCCCAGTCCTCCGGCCCGCCTTGGCTCCCACCGGTCTCAATCAGCACCGGCAGCAGCCCGGCCCGTCCGGCCGGCCAGCCCAGCTTCGTCCAGACACCCACCGACGCGGGCGTCTCGGCATGCCACAACAACGGCTCATGCCAGGGGCCTTCGTCGGTCGCGTCGATCAGTCGCCCCGGCGGAAGTGTGAGCCCGAGCGCACGACCGCTCGGATCGGCCGCGAGCGTGGGCAGCGGGTTGGGAAGTGTCGCCATGTCACCGACTGTAAGGCCGACCACTGACAACGGTTCGAGATCGTTCCGGCTTCGAAGCGGCGTAGGACGGGACACGAATCGCGCACGGTTCGCGCGCGGGCGACGGAATCATCGGTGCCCTTGGACGGTTCTGTCCCGAATACGCCATTGGGATTGCCCCCAACACCCCGCTGAGCAGGGACTTTTACCGCGTTGACGAGACCCCGTCAGCTCCGTACGTTCTGCCTCTGGCCGGATCCGATCGGTGAGGCTCAAGCATCGATCCCATGGGGGGATTTACATGAACTGGTTCGTCGACGTTGTCAAGAAGTACGCGGTGTTCAACGGGCGTGCGCGCCGCAAGGAATACTGGATGTTCACGCTGATCTACACGGTCATCGCCATCGTGCTGTCGGTCGTCGACATGGCCGTCATCGGCTCGAACGTCCTCGTCCCCATCCTCACCGTCGCGCTGTTCCTGCCGGCCCTTGGTGTCGCGATCCGCCGGCTGCACGACACCGGCCGCACGGGCTGGTGGGTCCTCATCAGCATCGTCCCGCTCGTCGGCCTGATCGTGATGCTGGTCTTCCTCTGCGCGGACAGCCAGGACACCAACAAGTACGGCCCGAACCCCAAGTTCGCGCCGGCCCACGCCTGACGCTTCGGCTCAGCGGGTGGCGTACGCGGTGAAAGCGGCCCAGGCCTCGGGGGAGGCGGTGAAGGTGGGGCCGCTTTCCTCGGGGTTCTTGGAGTCGCGGATGTGGATGGCACAGCTGGACTTGCGCCAGGAGACGGCGACTTCGAGGCACGCGCCGCCTTCGCTGCTGCTGTAGGTCGACTTGAACCACTGAAGTGCGGTGCTCATGGCTCTCCTAGCAGACGATCCAGCAGGCTTCTTGACTCCTCGATGGTGAGGGCCTGCGTCCGCAGCATCGCATACTTGCGCGCCAGGATGGACACTTCATCCGGGTTCGAGACCCACTGGCTGCCGCGCTGCGACTCGGTGTAGGCGAGGTGCTGGTGGTCGGGTGTCTCGACGAGGATGAACGGGCCCGCGTCTCCCGCGTGAGACGTACGGTTCAACGGCAGGATCTGCAGTGACAGGCAAGGGAGTTCGGAGCACTCGCGCAGAAAGCGCAGCTGTTCGAGGTGGACCTCGCGTCCTCCGGTGGGCATGAGAAGTGCCGGCTCCCAGACCACGAAGCTCAGGGTCGGCGGAACCTTGCGGTGCAGGATCTCGCGGCGCTCCATACGGGCAGCGACCTTGGTCTCCAGCTCGTCCGCTTCGTAGGCCGGAACACGCCCGCTCAGCAGAGCGTGGGCGTACGCCCTGGTCTGTAGCAGGCCGGGGACGACCGCGTTGTCGTACCACGACAGCGCAATCGCCTCCCGCTCATGCTGCATATACAGCTCCGCCCACATCGGGAACTGGTCGATCTCCGGCAGGTTGGCCACGCCCACCGACAGCATCCCCTTGGTCTGGAGGATGTCGTCCAACAGCGCCGCCAGGTCCGGTTTTAGAGACCTCCTACCCTGCTCGATCGACGCGATGGTCTCCTCATCCAGCTTGACCAGGTCCCCCAGCTCTCGCTGGGTGTAGCCCGCGGCGCGGCGCGCAGCCGCGAGTTGCTTGCCGAGCATCTTCATCGACGTCAGGTTCTTCGGCCGCGGCGGCCTCTTCGCGCTCATGCTGGTCTCAATCCCCCAAGGCACACGTACGTCACCGGGTACGAGCCCGTACAAAAAATCCGTACGGGTTCACCGGGTGATCAACGCTAGTCACTCTCCGCAACTCTCGTCCCGTGAACGAGACGATCCAACTCCCGCCGCTGCGCCAGAAGTTCTTCCCCCGCGACCGGCGATCCGTGCCCGCCGCGCGGCGGTTCGCGGCCGAGACTCTCGCCGGGTGGGGGCTCGACGGAAGCCCGCGCGCCGACGACGTACTGCTCTGTGTGAGCGAGCTGGTGACCAACGCGTTGACGCACGGCGTTCCGCCCGGGCGGCAGTTGCTGCTGTTCCTGCGGTACGACGGGCGCGTGCTGGGGGTCGAGGTGCACGACAGCGGGGGTGGTGTGCCGCGTGTCGTGGAGCAGCGGGACGAGGGTGGGCGGGGACTGGTGCTCGTCGCCGCGCTGAGTGATGGATGGGGGGTGCGGGAGCGGGAGTTGGGGAAAGTGGTGTGGTGTGAGTTCGTCTGTCCCGTGACGGTGGGCTGTGCCGATACCGTGTCGGCCTACGGGGCGACATATAGGGGGGCGGGATGGCTGACGGGCCCGTACTCGCGCGGCTGCACTTCGGGCGTGAGGATGCCGAACGGGATGTGACCGAAGGACTGTTGCTGCGCGGCGGGTTTCTGCCCAACGCCGCCTATCGCGCGGCGCTGTCCGGGCGGAAGATGCTGATCATCGGGCGCAAGGGGTCCGGCAAGAGCGCGATCTGCATGCAACTGTCGGCGGACGGCGGGCAGCATGCCGGGACCGTGCTGGTGACCCCCGACGAGACCGCCGGGGAGGAGATCCGGCGGTTCGAGTTGCAGGGGCTGCCGGGAGACTCGGCGAAGTCGTTGATCTGGCGGTACCTGTTCGCCGTACATGCCGCTCGCCACCTGGTGACGCACGCCAAGGACGCACACCGGCGCAAGCTTGACTCCGTGAAAGCGCTGGCGCGGTTTCTGAAGCAGAACGGGGAGTCGGCCGGCGGGCGGCTCGGGGACCGGCTCGCGCAGGGGGCGCGGGGACTGCAGACCTCGCTGTCCCTGGAGGCGTTCGGGGTCAAGGCGGGGGTCGACCTGGCGTCGGCTCCGTCGGAGGGTGCGCAGGCCGCCCGGCAGCTGGAGGTCGTCGAGCAGGGCGTGGCCAAGGCCTTCACCGACCTCGGCTGCGCCGGTGAGCACGGGCCGCTGCTGCTCATGGTCGACCAGCTGGAGCAGGTGTGGTCCGCCGAGTCGGACAGCAACTCGATGGTGATCGGACTGCTGCTCGCCGCGAAGCACGCGGTCAGTCTGTACGGCGGTGCCGTGCGGTTCCTGCTGTTTCTGCGCGCCGATATCTACGACTCGCTGTCCTTCGGGGAGGGCGACAAGTTCCGCGGGGACGAGCTGCGGATCACGTGGACCGAGCAGGCGTTGCGGGATCTCGCGCTGGCTCGGGCGCGGGCCTCCGTGGGGGCCGAGATGACGGCCGAGCTGCTGTGGGGAGAGCTGTTTCCGGCGGTGGTGGAGGGGGAGGAGACCGCGAGCTACCTGTTCCGGCGGTGTCTGCCCCGGCCGCGGGACGCCATCCAGTTCCTCAACCTCTGCCAGGAGACGGCCTGGTTGATCCATGGGCGGGAGCGGATCACCGAGGGGGATGTGCTGCAGGCGGGGCGGCAGTTCTCCGACTGGAAGCTGAAGGATCTGGCGCTGGAGTATCTGGTCGCGCATCCCTTCCTGAAGCATCTGTTTCCGCTCTTCCAGAACACGGGGTACGTCGTCACCCGGGCCGCTCTCGCCACCCGCTTCGAGGCGGCGGCTGAATCGCTCCACCGGCTGTTCCCCGCGTACGCCGACGCGCTGACCCTCCCCGGCATCATCGACGTCCTCTACGCCGTCGGCTTCCTCGGGGTGCGGCGTGGCAACGACGTGGTGTTCGCGGGGGGTGACGATCTGCCCGTGCAGGCCCACGAGGCGGAGTTCCACGTCCATCCATGTTTCCGGGCGGCGCTCGGGGCGACCAGCGCGATCGATCTGCGGCACTTCGAGCCGCTCGTGGCGGCCAACCGCATCGTGCAAGGCAACTTCCAGAGCCCCGCCGTCACGGGACTGTCGTTTCCCTCTCGCGATCATCGGCTGGTGCAGGAACTGAGGCGTTCCTGTCACTCCATCCTCGCCCAGACCAGCAGGGCGGTGGACCTGACGCAGGACGCCCGCGACGAGATCGCCCGGCAGATCAACCGCGTGCTCGACGAGGCCAACGTCCTCGCCGCTGCTTCCATCTTCGACCTTGAGGACCAACTCCTGGCCACCGCCCACTACTTCGACACCCTCGCCGCCCAGCTGCTCGCCAGTGGGCTGGATGACACGGCGGGCGGTGCCGGAGGTGTTGCAGGCCGTCTCGAGGAGGAGTCACGGCGGTTGCGGCGGCTGGCCGGTGGGTCGTACGGAAGCTCGGGCAGCTCCTCGGGGAGTTGAGCCCCGTCGGACACAATGAGTGGCGGGAACGCGGCTTGGGAGGTCACAGGTGCAGGGCGGCGAACTGCTTGCCGGGCGGTTCCGGATCGGCCAGTTGCTGGGCGCGGGCGGCATGGGGCAGGTCTGGGCGGCTCAGGATGAGCGGATGCGGCGGGACGTCGCGGTCAAGGTGGTTCATCCGCAGTACGGGATGGACGAGTCGGAGACACAGGCCCGGTTCCAGCGCGAAGTGCAGCTGGCGGGGCGGCTGTCCCATCAGAACATCGTGACCGTGCACGACTGGGGTGAGGTGTCGGTCGACGGGCGCCAGACCCTCTTCCTGGTGATGGAACTCGTGGAGGGACTGCCTCTTCACAGGAGACTGGCGGAGTCCGCACCGCCCTGGGCGCTCGCTGTCGGCTGGGGCGCACAGATCGCCGAGGCGCTGCACGCCGCGCACAGCCAGGGTGTCGTCCACCGGGACATCAAGCCCGCGAACGCGCTCCTCACTCCCTCGGGGACGGTGAAGGTCCTGGACTTCGGGGTCGCGAAGTTCATGGGGGAGACGATCGGTGCCCGCGAACTCACGGTGACGGGGGCGCCGCTCGGCTCGCCGCCGTACATGTCCCCGGAACAGGCCGTGGGAGCCCGCGCGATCGACCATCGCAGCGATCTGTACTCCCTGGGCTGTCTTCTCTACCACGCGGTGACCGGCCGTCCGCCCTTCACCAGCGATGTCCAGTGGGCCGTACTGCGGATGCAGATGGAGGACACCCCGGTCGCGCCGAGCTCGCTCGTCGCGGGCTTGCCCGGGAGCCTGGACGACCTGCTCATGAGCCTGCTCGCGAAACACCCCGACAGCCGGCCACAGGACGCGGCCGTCGTCCACGACGCCCTGAGCACCCTGCTGATCGAGCATGCCGTCGCGCTGCCCGACAGCAAGCCACTGGACGCGCTCGGACCGGGGCACGGGGACTCACTCGCGGGGCGGTTGCTCACGAAGGCGTGGGAGGTCTGGGAGCGGGCGGAGGGAGAGGGGGCCTCCGCCCGCGCGGAAGCCGAGGGGCTGTTGCGCGCGGCTCGCGCGGACGCGGAACAACTGCTGCACGCGGCTCGCGCAGATGCCGATCGGGTCAAGGCGGAGGCCGGGAACGGGACGGTCGACGCGGACGCCGAACAACGGCTGGCGAGGCTGAAAGACGGCAACGATGAGCTGGCCAGGCTGACTGCCGAGAACGAGGCTCTCATGGCCGACAACCAGGCTGCGCTGGCCAGGATCCAAGCAGGCACCGAGAGGCTGGCCGCCAGTATGCGGGCGCAGGAGGCCGCCGTTCGGACCGGGAGCCAACCTCAGCCCACTGTCCCCGCTCCCCTGCCCCTCCCGGCCACTGCCGCCGGGCCGGCCCTGGACACGCCGGCCCGGGACTTCCGCATCGCCCGTCGCGGCTACTCCATCGAGGAGGTGCATGAACGCATCGCCATGATCACGGCGGACACCGACCGGGCGCTGCGTCGCGCCGCCGTCGTGGAGGCGGCGATCACCGAGATGGTTCCCGAGACGGCGGCGAGCCTGATCGCTGACGCCGTCTACCAAGCTGGGGTGAACGTTGCCTTTGCCACGGCCCACCTCAAACAATGGCGCGGAGCAAATGACGTGCACGGGTTCGCAGTGGTCAAGAAGGGCTACGACCAAAGCACGGTCAATTGGTACATGTCCGACCTCATGTACAACTACGAGGATGCGTTGAGGCGCCTCTCCGCCGTGGACAAGCTCTATGACGAATTGAGGGCGGGCGGTCACCAAGGGCAATGACCGCCCGCCGTCCATACGCCAGCGTCAGAGCCGCTCGGGCGTCCTGATGCCCAGCAGGGCCATGCCCTGGTGCAGGGTGCGGGCGGTCAGGTCGACCAGGAACAGTCGGTTCTCCGTCTGCTCCGGGGTCTCGGCCTTGAGGACCGGGCACTGGTCGTAGAACGTCGTCAGGTGCGAGGCCAGCTGGTACAGGTACGCGGCCAGCTTGTGCGGCGCGTACTCCGCCGCCGCCTCGAAGACTGTGTCGCCGAACGCGTCCAGGTGGAGACCCAACGCCCGCTCTGCGGGGGCGAGTTCGAGCTCCGGGTGTGCGACCGGGGCAGCTCCCTCCGCCTTGCGCAGGATCGACTTGATTCGGGCGTACGCGTACTGGAGGTAGACCGACGTGTCGCCGTTCAGCGACACCATCTGGTCCAGGTCGAACTTGTAGTCACGGTTCGGCGACGTCGACAGGTCCGCGTACTTCACGGCGCCGATCCCGACGTACCGCCCGTTCTCTACGATCTCCTCCTCGGTCAGGCCCACCTTCTCGGCCTTCTCGCGCACGACCACCGTCGCCCGCTGCACCGCCTCGTCGAGGAGGTCCTCCAGCTTCACCGTCTCACCCGCACGCGTCTTGAACGGCTTGCCGTCCGCGCCCAGCACCGTGCCGTAGCCCATGTTGTGCGCGGTGACGTGTTCGGTGAGCCAGCCCGCCCGGCGGGCCGTCTCGAAGACCATCTTGAAGTGCAGGGACTGGCGTACGTCCACGACGTAGAGCAGCGTCGTCGCGTGCAGGTCGAAGACACGGTTCCGGATCGCGGAGAGATCGCTCGCCGCGTAACCGAAGCCGCCGTCCGCCTTCTGCACGATCAGCGGCACCGGCTGGTCGTCCTTGCCGCGGATCTCGTCGAAGAAGACGACGAGCGCGCCCTCGGAGCGCACTGCTACGCCGGTCTCCTCCAGCAGCCTCGCCGTCTCCGGCATCAGGTCGTTGTACGCCGACTCGCCGACGATCTCGTCGTCCCGGACCTCCATGTCCAGCTTCTCGAAGACCGAGTAGAAGTAGACCTTCGACTCGTCCACGAACTGCTGCCACAGATCGAGCGTCTCCTTGTCGCCGGACTGCAGCGCGACGACCCTCTTCCGCGCCCGCTCCTTGAAGTCGTCGTCCGAGTCGAAGACCGCGCGCGACGCCTTGTAGACCCGGTTCAGGTTCGACATGGCCTGCTCGCCGTCCACCTCGGACGGCGGGGCCAGCTCACCCGGGTTCTCGATCAGGTACTGGATGAGCATGCCGAACTGGGTGCCCCAGTCGCCGATGTGATGCCGGCCGATCGTCTTCTCGCCGGTGAAGTCGAGCATGCCGCGGAGGGCGTCGCCGATCACCGCGGAGCGGAGGTGGCCTACGTGCATCTCCTTGGCCACGTTCGGCTGGGCGTAGTCGATGACGGTTACGCCCGCGTTCTCCTTCGGGGCGACGCCGAGGCGGTCGGGGTCTGCGTAGCGTGCGGCGAGGTTGTCGGTGATCGCCTTGTCGGTGATCGTGATGTTCAGGAAGCCGGGGCCGGAGACCTCGATGTCCTTGATCACGTCGCCGGAGGTGATGTTGGCAACGACCTGTGTCGCCAGCTCCCTCGGGTTCGCCTTCGCCTTCTTCGCCAGGGCGAGGATGCCGTTGGCCTGGAAATCGGCCCGGTCGCTGCGTCGGAGCAGCGGGTCGACTCCGTCGGCTTCCGGGAGGGCGGAAGCGAGGGCGTCGGCGAGGCGCTGGTTGACGGAAGCGGTGAGGGACGTGACCGAGGCCATGAGGTGGGAGCCGTTCTCCTCGTGTGTTGGATAGACACGGTCAGTATCCCATGGGGGGTAAAGGGGTTTTCTGCGGCTGCTGGCCGGTGGGGGCTTGTCGCGCAGTTCCCCGCGCCCCTTCGGGGCGCTCTTGAAAAGGCGTTTTCGCTGTTGACGTTCTAGCTGGGAGAATGAACGGCGTCAGTCGTTGACCGTACGGCTGCCCTGGAGAAAGAAGGACGTGCCGATCGTGGCTCAGAGCACCGAGACCACCGACTGGGTCTCCCGTTTCGCGGATGAGGTCATCGAGGAGTCGGAGCGTCGGGCCCCGGGCAAACCGGTTGTCGTCGCGTCCGGGCTGTCGCCGTCCGGGCCCATCCACCTCGGGAATCTGCGTGAGGTGATGACTCCGCATCTCGTCGCGGACGAGATCCGGCGGCGGGGCCGTCAGGTCCGGCATCTGATCTCCTGGGACGACTACGACCGGTACCGCAAGGTGCCGGCGGGCGTCGCCGGGGTCGACGAGTCGTGGGCCGAGCACATCGGCAAGCCGCTGACCTCCGTCCCCGCCCCCAAGGGCTCCGCCCACCCCAACTGGGCCGAGCACTTCAAGGCCGCGATGATCGAGTCGCTGGCCGAGCTGGGCGTGGAGTTCGACGGGATCAGCCAGACCGCGCAGTACACCTCCGGCGTGTACCGGGAGCAGATCCTGCACGCCATGCGGCACCGCGGCGACATCGACGCGATCCTCGACCAGTACCGGACCAAGAAGGCCCCCGCCAAGAAGCAGCAGTCGCAGAAGCCCGTCGACGAGGCCGAGCTGGAGGCCGCCGAAGGGTCGGGCGCCGCCGCCGAGGACGACGGCTCCTTCGGCTCCGCCGGGTACTTCCCGTACAAGCCCTACTGCGGCAACTGCGAGAAGGACCTCACCACCGTCACCTCCTACGAGGACGACACCACCGAGCTGTCGTACACCTGCGACGCCTGCGGGTTCGCCGAGACCGTCCGGCTGAGCGAGTACAACCGCGGCAAGCTGGTCTGGAAGGTCGACTGGCCGATGCGGTGGGCGTACGAGGGGGTTGTGTTCGAGCCGAGCGGGGTCGACCACTCGTCGCCGGGTTCCAGCTTCCAGGTGGGCGGGCAGATCGTCGGGATCTTCGGTGGGAAGCAGCCGATCGGGCCGATGTACGCGTTCGTGGGCATCAGCGGCATGGCGAAGATGTCCTCGTCGCGGGGTGGGGTGCCCACCCCTGCTGACGCCCTGAAGATCATGGAGCCGCAGCTCCTGCGCTGGCTCTACGCCCGGCGTCGTCCCAACCAGTCCTTCAAGATCGCCTTCGACCAGGAGATCCAGCGGCTCTACGACGAGTGGGACAAGCTGGACGCGAAGGTGGCTGGGGGCACCTCCCAGGCTTTCGGCTCTGGGGGAGGGTCTGCGCTGCCCGGCGACGTCGCCGCGCACTCGCGTGCCGTGCGGACCGCGAGCGGTGAGCTGCCGCGTACGCCGCGGCCGATGCCGTACCGGACCCTCGCGTCCGTCGCCGACATCACCGCCGGGCACGAGGACCAGGCGCTGCGGATCCTCTCCGAGCTGGATCCGGAGCAGCCGCTCGGGTCGCTGGACGAGGTACGGCCGCGGTTCGACAAGGCCGAGGCCTGGATCAACACGCACGTCTCCGCCGACCAGCGCACCATCGTGCGGGACGAGCCCGACGTCGCCCTGCTGAAGTCCCTCGACGAGGCGTCCCAGCAGTCGCTGCGGCTCCTCCTCGACGGGCTCGCCGACCACTGGTCGCTTGACGGGCTCACCCACCTCGTCTACGGCGTGCCCAAGGTGCAGGCCGGGTTCCCCGCCGACGCCACGCCCAAGGAACTGCCGGCCGAGATCAAGACCGCGCAGAGGTCGTTCTTCGCGCTGCTGTACCACCTGCTGGTGGGACGGGACACCGGGCCGCGGCTGCCCACGCTGCTGCTGGCGGTGGGGCAGGAGCGGGTACGGCGCCTGCTCGGCGAATAGGCGAATAGGCGGTACGGGAAAGGGGCCCTCGATGGAACGAGGGCCCCTTTCCTTGTGCCCGTCAGGCGATGTGGTTCTCTTCCAGTTCCGCGTTGTAGAGCTTCGTGAACCGGTTGACCATGCGCTTCGCCTCGTCCGGCAGGAGCGTGATGCTGAACTCCGCCTCGACGTTCTCGCTGTACTCGCGCGGGGTCGGATAGCCGGTGCCGCCTATCGACTTCTTGAAGACCTGGTAGTAGTCCTCTTCGGTCGGGTCGGGAGCGGGCGTGCCGCCGCCCTCGCCGAGTTCGCGGGTACGGCCCCGGCTCACTGGGATGCGGAAACTGCCGGTCTCATCCATCGAGGGTTCTGAGGGTGCCGGGGGAGGAGGCTCGTTGTACTGCTCCGCCTCTTGTTGCTCCGCGTACCTCTGGGCGTAGACCGGTTCCGCGTCGTAGGTCGGGTCGTACGGCGGCTCGTATGTCGGGTCGTAGTCGCCGTGGTACTCGATGGACTGCGGGTCCCGGGCGTGCAGCCAGGGGTTCTGGTCCGCTTCGGGGGCGTAGTACAGCTGCTCGGCGTCCTGGTTGCTGTCCAGCTCCAGGCGCTGCTCGCTGGGAGGTGCCGCTGCGGCGTCGATTTCCTGCTTCGGGGCCGGAGGCAGCAGTGCCGGTTCGATGCCCGCCGCCGCCAAGCCCGCCGGGGCCGTGTCCGCCAGGGGGACGCCGTACTTTGCCAGGCGCAGTGGCATCAGGGACTCGACCGGGGCCTTGCGGCGCCAGCCGCGGCCGAAGCGGGAGCGGAGGCGGGCCTGGTAGACGAGGCGTTCCTGCTCGAGCTTGATGACTTGGTCGTAGGAACGGAGCTCCCAGAGCTTCATACGGCGCCAGAGGAGAAACGTGGGCACGGGGGAGAGGAGCCAGCGCGTCATGCGGACCCCCTCCATGTGCTTGTCCGCCGTGATGTCCGCGATGCGGCCGATCGCGTGGCGGGCGGCCTCGACCGAGACCACGAACAGGATCGGGATCACCGCGTGCATACCCACACCCAGCGGGTCCGGCCAGGCCGCAGCGCCGTTGAAGGCGATCGTCGCCACCGTCAGCACCCACGCCGTCTGGCGCAGGAGCGGGAAGGGTATGCGTATCCAGGTGAGGAGCAGATCAAGGGCGAGCAGGACGCAGATGCCCGCGTCGATACCGATCGGGAAGACGTAACTGAAGTCCCCGAAGCCCTTCTGGAGGGCCAGTTCGCGGACAGCGGCGTACGAACCCGCGAAGCCGATGCCGGCGATGATGACGGCACCGAAGACGACCACGCCGATCAGAACCCGGTGCGTCCGTGTCAGCTGCAGTGGCGCGGCCACCCGTACTCCCCTCCCCGTGCAAGTCGTTGCGCGCAACAGAGTGGCACATGTGTACGGCGCGCGGGTTGCCGGGACGTGAGAGCCCGGTCCCAGAAGGGCGCCGGGCTCCGTCAAATGGTTGTGTTCTGCTGCGAGTTGGGCCCGATGTGACGGTCAGTTCTTCTTCGCCGCGGACTTCGACGGGGAGGCACTCTTCGACGCTGACGCTGACGCTGACGCCGACTTCGAGGGCGATGCGCTGCTCTCCGTAGAGCCGTTGGCGGACGACACCGCCGCCACTGCCTCCTTCGCCGCCTTCTGCGCGTCCTTCATCAGATCCGTCGCGCTCGGGGTCTTCTCGCCCGCCAGGCCCGCGCCGTTGTAGTCGACGGTGACGACGACGTTCTCGACCTGCACCACGACCGTCTGCTGCTTGAAGGAACCCTCCTTCTTCTTCAGGTCGTAGCGCACCGCCGTCGCCGCGTCGCCCATGCCGGTGACCGGCTCGGACTTGACGCCCTTCGCGCCCTCCGCCGACTGGGCGGCCTGGACCTGCTTGTCGTAGTACTCCTGAGCCAGTTCGTCGCCGGCACCGCGCGTCGTGTCCGAGTCGAAGCGGAGCAGGGAGACATTCAGCCAGCGGAACTGCGAGCCCTTCACGCCGTTGTCGTCCAGGCTGCTCCAGGAACAGTTGCCGCGCGACGCGGCATCGCTCGAATTGCCCTGCTTGCCGGACGTCTTGGCCTTCGGCACCAGATCGCCCAGCGTCTTCTTCGCCAGCACGGTGCAGGGCTTCGGAAGCTTCGCGTACGCCGCCGCCTGAACCGTCGGCGACGGGCTCGCCGACGCCGACGCCCCGGGGCCCGCGCTCTTGCCCTCGCCGGCACTGTCGGAACCGGAACCCGAGCCGGAGTCGGAGGAGCAGCCGGCGGCGATCAGCATCACGGGAACCGCGGCCGCGCACACAAGGACGCGGCCAAGACGCTTCCCCCGCCGGTCACGCTGGTCTAGCTGTGCTCGTCGCTGCATGGTTCCTTCACTCATGACGCTCGTGCTCCTGCCGTCGGATCGGGTCCGGGGACGCTGAGGTTCCTGCGGTCGGATCGGGTCCGAGGGGCCACGGTACGCGGTGAAGGACTTGTGTGTTCCTCGTTCGACTGCTTTGCAAAGAGGCCTTACGGCACGCTAGTCGGCCAGCGAGTCCGCCAGCTGAGAAGCCAACTTCTGCGCCCTGTCCTGCATTTCCTTGCTGTCCGGCACGATGCCGACCGTCGCCGGCTGCTCCTCGTACTGGATCGTCACGATCACATTCGACGTGCGGAACGCCACAGTCACCGTGCGCTGCCGAGCCGTCGAACCGGCGCTGCTCAGCACGTCGTCCAGGAACGCCTCGTCACCGAGACCGTCGAGGAGGCGGGGCTGGAGGTCGGAGGGGGTGGCGGAGGGGGAGGAGCTGGCGCTGGAGCTGGGGTCGGCGGCGGAGGAGCCGGAGGGGGATGTGGAGGGGGACGCGGTGGAGGGGGACGAGGACTGGGACGCGGAGTCGGACGGAGACACCGACTCCGACTCTGATTCCGACTCCGTGGCCGAGACCGTCGGCTCGGGGAGGTCGGCCGCTTCCTCCCTCGTCGCGAACAGCGACTCCGCCTCGCTGTCGTCGCTGACGGCGTTGTCGTACGACACCACCCGCTCGAAGTCGACGAGCAGGTGGTCCGTGGCCTCCGTCGACTCGACCTTCCAGCGGCAGCCGACCTTGCGGTCCGTGTCGAAGGTCTGCGTGGGGTCGCCCGCGTAGGCGTTCTCGCGCTGCTCCTCGTCCGTCAGCTGCCTGATGCCGGGGAGCAGCGAGTCGAGGGTCTCCTGACTCACGGCGCCGCACGGCTCCGGGAGCGTGCGGTAGCGGCCCGGCTGCGCCTCGGCCGCCGCGGTGCCCGTGTCGCCGGGGTTGGAGTTGTCCGCCGTGCCGCCGTCGTCCGAGCCGCCGGTGCAGCCGGCCAACAGCGCCGCGAGGAGCGCCGCGACGCCGGATACGTACGCCTTCCGCTGCACGGTCAGGTTCCTCTCGACGGTGTCTCTTGCCGGGCCCGCCCGGCCGTTCTGCCAGTGTCCCCGCTGGTTAATCGCTTGCCGCGCGGGGGTGCCCGCTGGAGACAATGTCTATCGCACGCAACGCCGTGGACGCCGGTCCGTTGTCCCTTTCGTTGACCTTGGCGCCGGTTTTGCGATTAAAGACTTCTGTTGCACTTACGGGGATTGAGGACGATATGTCGTACGTGGAAATGCCGGGCGCGAAGGTTCCCATCCGCATGTGGACCGACCCGGCAACGGTCGACGAGGGCGCCCTCCAGCAACTGCGGAACGTGGCGACCCTGCCCTGGATCAAGGGGCTGGCTGTGATGCCGGACGTCCACTACGGCAAGGGTGCGACGGTCGGGTCCGTCATCGCGATGCGGGGGGCTGTCTGTCCTGCGGCGGTGGGGGTGGACATCGGGTGCGGGATGTCGGCGGTGAGGACGTCTCTGACGGCGAATGATCTGCCGGGGGATCTGTCTCGGCTGCGGTCGAAGATCGAGCAGGCCATTCCGGTGGGGCGGGGGATGCATGACGATCCCGTTGATCCGGGGCGGTTTCATGGGTTCGCTGCTGGGGGGTGGGATGACTTCTGGGGGCGGTTCGATGGGGTTGCCGAAGCGGTCAAATTCCGTCAGGAACGCGCCACAAAGCAGATGGGAACGCTCGGGTCCGGGAATCACTTCACGGAAGTGTGCATAGGTGATGACGGATCGATCTGGCTCATGCTCCACTCCGGCTCTCGGAACATCGGCAAGGAACTGGCCGAGCACCACATCGGCGTGGCCCAGAAGCTTCCGCACAACCAGGGCCTGGTCGACCGTGACCTCGCCGTCTTCGTCGCGGACACCCCGCAGATGGCGGCGTACCGGAACGACCTGTTCTGGGCGCAGGAGTACGCGAAGTACAACCGCTCGATCATGATGGCGCTCCTGAAGGACGTGATCCGCAAGGAGTTCAAGAAGGCCAAGCCGGCCTTCGAGCCCGAGATCAGCGCTCACCACAATTACGTGGCCGAGGAGCGGTACGAGGGAATGGACCTGCTGGTGACCCGCAAGGGAGCGATCCGGGCCGGCTCCGGCGAGTACGGGATCATCCCGGGCTCGATGGGCACGGGTTCGTACATCGTGAAGGGCCTCGGGAACCCTCTGTCCTTCAACTCGGCCTCGCACGGCGCCGGTCGGCGCATGAGCCGCAACGCGGCCAAGCGGCGCTTCTCGACCAAGGACCTGGAGGAGCAGACGCGGGGCGTGGAGTGCCGTAAGGACTCCGGTGTCGTGGACGAGATCCCTGGTGCCTACAAGCCGATCGAGCAGGTCATCGATCAGCAGCGGGATCTCGTCGAGGTGGTGGCGAAGCTCAAGCAGGTCGTCTGTGTGAAGGGCTGACGGAGTAGGGCAGCCCTTCTCACTTCGCGTGCGTCACCGCGTAGATCATTACGAAGGCGACGATGTGGATGCCGAAGAGGAAGTACGCGAGGTAGTACCAGACGATGCGTTCGCGTTTCTTTTCCAGGGCCAGTTGGCGCTGTTCGCGGTCGTGTTGCTCGGACTTTTCCTCTTCCGGCATCACAACTCCCTGTGGACCTTGGTGTTGGAGGCCTGGGCGCGGGGGCGGACGATGAGGAGGTCGATATTTACGTGGCTGGGGCGGGTTACCGTCCAGGTGATCGTGTCGGCCACGTCGTCGGCCGTGAGGGGGGCCGCTACTCCCTCGTAGACCTTTTCCGCCTTTTGCTTGTCGCCGTCGAAGCGGGTGAGGGCGAATTCGTCGGTCTTGACCATGCCGGGGGCGATTTCGATGACGCGGACCGGGCGGCCCACGATTTCGAGGCGGAGGGTTTCGGCGAGGACGTGGGCGCCGTGTTTGGCGGCTACGTAGCCGGCGCCACCTTCGTACGTTGCGTGGCCTGCCGTGGACGAAATCACCACCACCGTGCCGTCGCCGCTCGCCTCCAGTTTCGGGAGGAGGGCCTGGGTGAGGTTGAGCGTGCCGATGACGTTCGTTTCGTACATCTGGCGCCAGTCCGCCGGGTCGCCGGTCGCCACCGGGTCGGCGCCCAGTGCGCCGCCCGCGTTGTTGATCAGGACGCCGATGGAGCGGAAGGCGCTCGCGAACTCGTCCACCGCCGCGCGGTCCGTGACGTCTAGGGCGTATGCCGTCGCCGAGTGGCCTGCCTGGGTGATCTCCTCGGCCAGTGCCTCGATGCGGTCCTTGCGGCGGGCGGTGAGGACGACGCGGTAGCCCGCGGCCGCCAGCTGCCGTGCAGTCGCGGCGCCGATTCCGCTGCTGGCACCGGTGATGACGGCGATACGGGACGCGGCGGCGGGGGTCATACGGCAGCTCCAGAGGGGCGAGAGGGGTGGTTCGTGGTTCGTATGCGTGTGCCTCCGGCCAGGATAGGCGGGGCGCGAGCAGCGGCCGGGTGCCGTTCGAGGGGCGGGACTGCGGCACTCGGGCGGACAATGAAAGTGGGTGGTCCTCTCCCGAGTCAGGAGGTGGATCCATGGGTGAGGCTCGTGACGTGATGGACCGGCTGACGGATGCGGTCACCGGTTCACCTGACCTCAAGGCGCTTGCCGAGGTCTATGCGGAGGACGCGGTCGCGATCACGCCGGACGGTGGGGAGATCCACGGGCGTGACCACATCGTCGAGTACTGGCGTCAGATGACGGACGCGGTTCCTGAGGGGACGTTCGAGACGGTGTACGCGTATGAGATCGGGGACACCGCCATCGACGAAGGGTTCTTCAGCGGGAAGAACACCGGTCCGATCCAGCTGCCGTCGGGGGAGTCCCTGCCCGCGACGCAGAAGGAGATCAGGATCCGCGGGGTTGATTTCGCGACGGTGCGGGACGGCCGGATCGTCAGCTATCGGCTCTACTTCGATCAGATGGAGTTCCTGGAGCAGCTCGGGTTGCTGCCCGACGAGCTGTCGGCCTGAGGTCGTCAGGTCACATAAGACACCTACGTCATTTACGGCATTTACGGTCTTCGTCACTCCCCGCGCGGCGCGTACATGATCACTGCCATGCCCGCGAGGCAGATCAGTGCGCCCGCGATGTCCCAGCGGTCCGGCCGGTAGCCGTCGGCGACCATGCCCCAGGCGATCGAACCGGCGACGAAGATGCCGCCGTATGCCGCGAGGATGCGGCCGAAGTGGGCGTCGGGCTGGAAGGTGGCGACGAAGCCGTAGGCGCCGAGGGCGAGGACGCCGCCGCCGATCCAGAGCCAGCCGCGGTGCTCGCGCAGGCCCTGCCAGACCAGCCAGGCGCCGCCGATCTCGAAGAGCGCGGCGACGACGAAGAGGGCGGCGGAGCGGAGGATGAGCATGTCGGCAGCTTCGCACGGCCCGTTTTCGTGCCCGCTCCGTGCCCGTTTCCGTGCCCGCGTCACCTGATGGACGGCGCCTGCGGCTCGCTCTGCGTGGGATACATCCGTACGACCACGGACCGCGGAGTGAGGAGTCGGCTGGATGAGAACGACGCGGGTGCTGGCGGCGTGCGGTGCCGCCCTGATGATGATCGGCGGCGCGGCCTCGCTCGCCGTCGCCGGCTCCGGTCCCGAGGCCGGTCTCGCCTATCACGGTGCGGCGTCCCTGGCCGCGGGGCGGGTCGACGTACGGTTCACGCCGCGCAATCTCGGGACGTCCGCCGTGCCCGCCACGTCGGTGCGGTTGGCCTGGTCGGAGCCGCTCGCCGACCGGCAGACGCTGCCGGACGGGTGTGCGCGCTCGGGGGAGCGGGCGGTGCTGTGCCGGGTCGGGGCGCTGGCCGCGAAGGGGGTGGGTGAGCCGGTCAGGCTGCGGGTGCAGTTGCTGGAGGCGCCTTCGGAGGTGCTGCTGGAGATCGGCACGGTGGCGGACGGCGGCCAGGGCAGTGCACCGCAGCGGGTGCTGGTCCTGGACACCGGCGACGAGTACTACTTCTAGACGTACGGCGACTGCTGCGTCGTACGATCTCTGCACGGCGCAGACGAAAGGGCGGGCGGGATGACGGGCGATGCACGGGCGCGGCTGCTCGAGGAGCTGTCCGCGGTGTCCCGCCGCTATATGGCGTCGTACGCCCTGTTCAACCAGGCCGTCGCCGATCGCCTCGGGCTGCACCCCACCGATCTGCAGTGTCTGAATCTGCTCACGCTGGAGGGCGGTCCGGTGACGACGGGCCGGATCGCGGAGCTGACGGGGCTGACCACCGGGTCGGCGACGCGGCTGGTGGACCGGCTGGAGAGGGCGGGGTACGTCGTCCGGGAGCGGGACGCGGGGGACCGGCGGCGGGTGCTGGTGGCGACCGTGCCGGAGAAGAGCGCCGAGTTCGGGCGGATGTGGGAGCGGCTGAGCGGTGGCTGGTCGGCTCTCTTCGATGATCTGGACGATGCCGAACTCGCCCTGATCATTGGGCACATGAGGCGGACGGTGGAGTTCAGCGGGGAGCAGATCGCGCGGCTGCGCGCCGACAAGGCCTAGGCCCGGGCGCTCTCGCTCTCCTCGTCGTACCGTTCCCGTGCCTCGTGGACCTGTTCGATGTGGGTCTCTGCCCAGTCCTTCACCGCGGTGAGCATGTGGGAGAGGCTGGCGCCGAGGGGGGTGAGTTCGTAGTCGACGCGGACGGGGACGGATGCGGTGACCGTGCGGGCGACGAGGCCGTCGCGTTCCAGTGAGCGCAGGGTCTGCGTGAGCATTTTGGGGCTCACTCCGGCGATCTTGCGGCCGAGGTCGCTGTAGCGCATGGGTCCGTTGGAGAGGGCGGCGAGGACCAGGCAGACCCACTTGTCGCTGATGCGGTCGAGGAGTTGGTGGGTGGGGCAGCCGCGGAGGAACGCGTCGTACTCCATGCGGGCTTCTTCGCGTCGCTGGGCCGCGGTCTTGGTCGCCATGGCTCACCTCGGGGGTATGTACGCACCTTCAGGTAACTACTTACCAGAAGATAGTAGCTCTTCCTAGGGTTGTTGCAGCCGAGGAGATACCTCAGCGAACAGTGACACTTGGGAGTTATCAGTCATGCGAGCTGCTGTGGTGACGACGTTCGGCGGGCCCGAGGCCGTGGAGGTCGTGGAGACCGAGGTGCCGGAGCCGGGTGCGCGGCAGGTGCGGATCAAGGTGGCGGCCGCCACGCTCAACCCCGTGGACGCCGGGGTGCGCTCGGGTGTCTTCGGCGGCGCGGGTGAGCGGCTCGGCTTCGGCTGGGACGTCGCCGGGACCGTCGAGGCGATCGGTGAGGGGAGTGCGTGGAGCGTCGGCGACGAGGTGGTGGCCCTGCACCACGGCCCGGTGAAGCCGCTGGGCACGCACGCCGAGTACGTCGTCGTCGACTCGGACGCGGTGGCGAAGGCGCCGGAAGGGGTGGATGCCGTCCACGCCGCCACACTTCCGCTGAACGCCCTGGCCGCCGTACAGGCCCTGGAATTCCTGGAGTTGACGCCGGATCAGTCTCTCCTGGTGACCGGCGCCGCGGGCGCGCTCGGTGGGTATGCGATCCAACTCGCCGCGCACCGGGGGATATCGGTGACCGCGCTGGCGCGGGAGAAGGACGAGGAGCTCGTACGGTCCCTGGGGGCGGCCCACTTCACGGCCGGCGACGGGGGCGGCTTCGACGCCGTACTCGACGCGGCGGTCATCGGAGAGGCGGCCCTTGCGCGGGTGCGGGACGGGGGCGCGTACATGGGCGTCATCCCGAATGCCGCACCGGCTTCCGTGCGGGGCGTGCGGGTCGGCGAGGTCGGCGTCCTTGCCGATGGGGCGCGGCTGACGGAGCTGGTCCGGCTGGTGGAGGAGGGGGTGCTGACGCTCCGCGTCGCCGAGACGTACGCGCTGGACGAGGCGGCCAAGGCGCACGTCCGGCTGGCGGAGGGCGGGGTGCGGGGGCGGATCGTGCTGGTTCCTTGAGGGTCCGTGGGCTTCTTGTCCGTCGGCGTCCCCGGCTGCACGGAGGAGCTGACTAGTTCTTCGAGTCCGGCTTCCACTCCTGGACGAGGAGCCCGAGCAGCACCTCGTCCAGGAACTCGCCCATCACCCAGGCCGAGGAGCGCAGGACGCCCTCGCGGACGAAGCCGTTGCGTTCGGCGGAGCGCAGCATCGCGACGTTGTCCGACAGCGTCTCGATCTGCAGCCTGTGCAGGCTGCGCACGACGAAACCGTAGTGGCACAGCACCGCGACGACGTCGGTGCCGTAGCCCTTGCCGCGGGCGGACGGCAGCAGTCCGAGCCCGATGTGCGCGCACCGGTTGTGGGTGTCGATGCCCCACAGCGTCGCGGTGCCGATCAGGGTGTCGCCCTCCAGCTCCACCACGGAGAACTGGACGACCCCTTCCGCCTTGTCGTCCACCACGAGCCGCGGATCCTTCGAGCCGGGCGTGATCGGCCGCCACGGACCGCCTTCGGCCCGTGCGGAGTTGACCACGTCGTCGTAGAGCTCGGTCCGCAGGATCGGGATGTCGTCCTCGTGCCGGGCCCTGAGCCCCACCTTGCTGCCTCTAAGCATGTGAGCTTCCTATCCGACCGTCCCGGTCGGCGGCAAACCAATAAGCCCCTCTAACGCCCTTGTCCCTCAGGCGCCTTGCGCGGCAGCAGCCCCGCGAGGGGCAGGCATACGGCGATGGCGGCGGCGACCACGACGAGGCTGAGCCTCGTGGCGTGGGCGTCACCGTCGCCGACGGCCTTGAAGTACACGGTCGTCACCGCCGCCGCCCCGATCGCGTTGGCCAGCTGCTGCACCGCGCTCAGTGAGCCGCTCGCGCTGCCCGACTCCTCCGTGGAGATGTCGCCGATCGTGATGTCGTAGACCGTGCCGAAGCAGGTGCCCATGCCGAGGCCGATGACCAGCAGGGGCGGGACGAGGGGCCAGGCGCCGGTCTCGGCGGTCAGGAGGGCGAGCCAGCCGCAGCCCAGCAGGATGATCACCAGGCCGGTGAGGACCAGGCGGCGGCCGAGGGTGTGGATCAGCTGGTAGCAGGCGATGGACGCGATGACGATCCCGACGGACAGGGGGATCAGGCCCAGTGCGGTGCCCGCGGGGGAGCGGCCGAGGCCTTGTTGGAGGTGGAGGGAGATGACGTAGAGGAGCCCCGCGGTCGCGGCGAAGACGACGATGCCGAGGGTCAGGCCCGAGGTGAAGCCGCGGTCCCGGAGGAGGGACGGCTGCAGGAGCGGGTTCGGTGCGGTGCGCTGGCGGTGGCAGAAGGCGGCGAACAGGGCGAGGCCCAGCAGGAGGAGGGCCAGGGGGCGAGTCGTCCAGCCGTTCGTCGAGCCGTCGATGAGTCCGCCGAGCAGGCCGAGCATCGCGGCTGCGAGGAGGGTGGAGCCGGGGCCGTCGACTCGTCCAGGCGCTCAAGGGTGACCTGCTGGCGGTCCATCGCTGCCAGCAGCACCTGCGCCGCGACCTGGGGCGGCTCCTCCAGCTCGCACAATCCAGCCGGCAGCTTCCCGTGCTCGGCCAGATACGCGCGTACCTGCCGGGTCCGGTTGCGGATTTCCGCACCGCTGACCCCGGCGGGCAGCAGCGCCCGCAGCGCTGTCCACTCCGCCCCGGTGCGCTGTCGGGGGTCGGCGGGCCAGGTGGCCAGGACCGCCGCCACGATGGTGCGCCGGTGCAGGGCCAGGCGCAGGGTGCGTGCCGCGTACTCCTCGGCCGCCCGGCGCACCCGGTCCGAGACGTACATCCCCTCGGCGGGCGCGGCCTCCTTGGACCAACCCAGGCGGCGCATGGTCATCCACCCCTTGGACGGCAGCTTCTCGCCCTGCCCGTCGACACCGGTGGCCAGCACATCCAGTGAGTCCTCGTCCCACCGGGAAGCCACCGGACGACCGGTCATCTCGCGGCACAGGGAGGCCAAGAAGGACACCCGCTGGTACAGCAGCCGCTGACCGACCTGTTCACCACTGCCCTCGACCACACCACCGAAGGCGGTGCACGTCGCCGTCGCCACCAACCGGCCCACACCCACCACCCCCTCCACAGCCCTGAACCAGGCACGCCCCCGCACTCAATCGGCCTAACGACCGAGCACCGCACAAAGGCACGCACCCCGCCGAACGCGCCCGATTCATGCGGGGAAGCGCAGCAAAACCGCCAACAGTTGAAGACCCTGTCAGGCTGCGAGGATTGACAGACCTCCTGTTGACGGATTTATCGCGTGCTGGGCGAGTGCGCGAGCGGCAGGCGTGGAGCCGGCGGCAGCGGCGCGGGTGCTCCCGTCTCCGGCGTGGCACGGAACGCCTCGATCATGTAGGCGGCGAAGCGGCGGGAAGCCGTGAGCCGGGCGGGCCGCGGCAGGTTCTGGACTCCGCGGTGGGCCATGAGCATGAGGGCCAGGTCGTCGACGACGAAGCCGGGGCGCAGCTGACCGGTCTCCTGGGCGCGTCGGGCCAGTTCGGCAACCGCGCGCGTGGTCCGCTCTCGGTCGGCGTCGAAATCCATGGCCTCGGGGAAGGCCGCCATGAAGGCGTCGGCGAACCCCCGGCTGTGCGCGTGGAGTTCGCAGATCCGCTCGATCAGGCTCCGGAGTCCGTGCCACGGGTCCGAGTCCGCGAGGGCATCGCGCACGGCGGCGTGGCAGGCTCGCCACTGCTCGGCGTAGGTCTTCACGATCAGTTCCCGCTTGGTCGGGAAGTGCCGGTACAGCGTGGCCGGGCCGACGCCCGACTGCCGGGCAACCTCGCGCATGGGCGCGTTCAGGCCCTCCTCGCCGAACACGGCGCGGGCGGCCTCCAGGATGCGGGCCCGGTTGTCGCGGGCGTCGGAGCGCACAGGGTGAGGCAAACGGTCGGTCATGGCCTCTCACTTTAGCCAAACGGACGGGGGCGTCCGTTACGGTCCGACGACGGGTGATGCCACCCCGTACGCAGCACCTGTGACCTGCACGTTCACCGCCCGAGGAGCCGAGATGAAAGCCGTCGTGATCAGGGAGTTCGGAAACCCCGATGGTCTGGAGGTCGTCGACCTGCCAGTGCCCGTCCCTGCCCCGGGGCAGGGACGGATCGCCACGGAGGCGATCGGGGTGGGCGGCGTGGACGCCGTGATCCGCCGAGGAACGCTCGCCGGGCTCGGCTTCCGGGAGGGGCATCTCCTCGGCAGCGAGGTGGCGGGTACCGTCACCTCGGTGGGAGAGGGCGTGGACGCCTCGTGGATGGGGCGGCGGGTGTGGGCGTTCACCGGCCTGTCCGGTGGGTACGCCGAGCAGGCCGTCGCCTCGGTCCAGGACGTCCTTCCGCTGCCCGACGGCATGACCGGCGCGGACGCGGTGACGCTCGGCAGCTCCGGCGCGGTCGCCCACTTCGCCCTGGACCGCGTCCGTGTCGCGCCCGGCGAGACGGTGCTGGTGCGCGGTGCGGCGGGCAGCATCGGGATCACGGCGGTTCAGCTTGCAGCCAGGGGCGGTGCGGGCGCGGTGGCGGTCACCACCTCATCCCAGGAGCGCGGCGCCCGCCTGCGGGACCTGGGCGCAACCCATGTCCTTGACCGCTCCGGCGAGGGCGGCCCGGACGCACCGTCGGGCTTCGACGTGGTGATCGATGTCGTGGGGGGTCCCCGGCTTCCCCAGTTCCTGGACCGGCTGAACTCCAACGGGCGGTATGTGGCGGTCGGCGTGGTCGCCGGGCAGCCGCCCGCGGACTTCGGCATGCGGCTCATCGACGCCTTCCGCAGCTCGCTGTCGTTCGCCACCTTCAGCCTGGACACCGTGCCCGGCCCCGACCGGCAGGCCGTCCGGTCGTCCCAGTTCGCCGCTGCCGCCCATGGGGACCTGCGCACGGTCGTGCACGAGGTGCTCCCGCTGGACAAGGCAGCGCTGGCCCACCGCGAGATGGACGCGGGCAGGGTGTTCGGCAGGGTCGTGCTGGCCCCCTGAGCCTTCGCGGCCCCTGTCAACGGAACGGCACTCGCTCGGGCCGTGGCTGACGCTCGCCGCTGGCTGTCACCACCGCCGGCGGCGGGGCACGTGGCCTTGACCAGGTCTGTGATGCGGGTGGTGCGCCGCATCAACCGCCGACGGCCCCCTTCGTACCGACCGTCCGCAACACCGTCACCGCCAACGTCCGCGCCACCTCCACCACTTCACGCACGGACACGTGCTCCGCCGCACTGTGCGCCACCGCTATGTCCCCCGGCCCGTACTGCAGGGTCGGCACCCCGGCCCCGGCGTACAGCCGCAGATCGCTGCCGTACGGCGCCCCGCGCTCCCGCAGCCCCGAGTCACCGCCGACCGAGTCGGCGTAGGCGGCACGGATCACCTCCGTAAGGGGATGCCCCGGCGCCAGCCGCCCGCTCGCGAACTGCCCGCCCGGCCACGTCACCGTCGCCGGATGGTCCCGCAGCCACGGGTCGGCGGCACACACCTCGGCGACGCGGCGTTCCAAGGAGGCCCTCGCGTCAGCCGGATCCTCGCCCAGCCGCACCCCCAACCGCCCCTCGGCTACGAGCAGATCGGGCACGCTGCTCGCCCAGTCACCGGCGTGGAGGGTGCCGACGGAGAGGGCGTACGGGATGGGGTACTCGGCCATGAGCGGGTCGGGGCCGGTGTTGCGGCCGGCCTCCAGCTCTGCCAGCGCCCTGTGCAATGTCACATATCCCTCGATCGCGCTGACGCCCCGCTCCCGCGAACTCGCATGCGCCGCCTTCCCGGGCACCGCGATCCGGAACGTCAGCGCACCCGCGTTCGCGGTGACCAAAGTCCCGGCGGTCGGCTCACCGATGACACAGACGTCCCCGCGATACCCCCGCTGCAACGTCCCGAACGCCCCGAGCCCACCGTCCTCCTCCCCCACCACGAAGTGCGCGGCGACCTGCCCGCACAACCGCACCCCGCTGGCCCGTATCGCCCCCAGCACAGCAAGGTGCGCCGCCAGCCCCGCCTTCATGTCACAGGCCCCGCGCCCGTGCACGAGATCACCGGTGACCCGCGGCACGAAGGGATCCCCCTCCCACGCGGCCGGATCCCCCGCCGGCACGACATCAACATGCCCCTGCAACACGAAGACCGGCCCATCACCCCCGTCCGCGGTCCGCCCGACCAGCCCCCAAGCCTCCTCACGCGGCGCCTCCGAGCCCGGAAACTCGGGATGCGCACGCAGCGCGGCCAGATCCATCGGCCACAGATCGACATCCATCCCGAGCCGCCGCAACCGCCCGGCCAACTGATGCTGAAGCTCCGCCTCAGCCGCACTCCCGGTCACACTCGGAACAGCGATCAACTCAAGCAACGTCCGCGCAACAGCAGCCTCATCGATCTCCGAGAGCACCAAGGCTTCTTCATGACTCAACACAAGGCGGATCCTTTCCACGCAGGGAGGGACAGCGCCCCGTCAGGGGCGCGGGGAACTGCGCGATCAACCACATAAAACCCGCACCCGCCAAACGGCAGAAGCCCCCGAGCTACTAGGCAGCCCCACCCACCGTGAACCCAATAACCGACCCACCCCCCTCCCGCCGATAGGCAAACGGCGCACCCCCATGCGCCAACGCCACCTCCCGCACAATCGACAACCCCAGCCCAGACCCCGGCAGGGACCTCGCATCCGCAGCCCGATAAAACCGATCGAAGATCCGCATCAGATCCTCATCCGCGATACCGGCCCCCCGATCAAGAACCTCAACCCGGATCGCCCCGGACCGCGCAGGCCCGGAAACCACGATCTCGATCGGCGCCGCCCCCTCCCGGTCAAACTTCGCCGCGTTCTCCACAAGGTTGGACAGCGCCCGTTGCAACATCCCCGGCCGCCCGTCCGTCGCCGTATCCCCACTCGCCCGCACCACGATCTCCCGCCCGGTACGCCGCCGCGCCAGCCCGGCGACATCCTCGGCGACATCGGCGAGATCGACCCGCTGCGGCGGCTCCGTGTCCGACTGCCCGGCCGCCAGATCCACCAACTCATTGACGAGATCGGTCAGTTCACGCGCCTCCTGGCCAAGGTCGGCGACGAGCTCGTCCCGCGTCCCGGCAGGCAGCTCATCGATCCGCCGCAACAGGGAAATGTTCGTACGCAGCGACGTCAGCGGCGTCCGCAGCTCATGCCCCGCGTCCTGCACCAACCGCCGCTGGTCCTCCTCGGACTGGGCGAGCCGCCCCAGCATGCGGTCGAAGGCGCGGCCGAGGCGGCCCACCTCGTCGTAGCCGGTGACGGGGACCTGGATGCCGAGCCGGCGCGTGCGGGCGACGTCCTCCGCGGCGGAGGTGAGGATGACGAGCCGGCGCGTGATGCGCCGGGCCAGCCACCAGCCGAACAGCCCCGCGCCGACGACGACCGCCGCCATCAGGATCAACGTCCGCTGCTGCAGCGCCCGCAGCAGATCCTCCGTGTCGCTGAACTCCTGCGCCACCTGCACCGCGCCTCGCCCGCCGCCGAGCGCGACGGTCGCGATCCGGTACACGTCGTCCCCGACGTCGACGTCCGCGTGCTCGGTCAGCGCCCCGGCGGTGGAGCGGGCGGCGATGCGACGGTCGGCGTCGGTGACGGGCAGCCCCGGACGGCCGGGGTCGACCACGGCACCGTCCGGCCCGAGCACCTGCACATCGGTGCGGGCGGGCCGTACGAGATCATGACCGGGCTCCGACGACGAGAAGTCCTCCGTCGTCATGCGCTCCTGCTGCAACGTGCCCCGCAGATCCTGCACGACCTCGTCGAACACGGACTGCTGGTCCACGCGCACGAGCCGGGCGGCGGCGCCGTACGACAGGATGCCGACCAGGACGGTGACCGCGGCGGTCACGGCCGCGAAGGACACCGCGAACGTCGTCCGCAGCGACAGCAGCCTCAGCCGCCGGGGCCGGACCACTCAGTCCTCCCGCAGCACGTAACCCACGCCCCGCACCGTGTGGATCAGCTGCGGCGCACCCGGCTCGTCGAGCTTGCGACGCAGGTAGCCGACGTACACGGCGAGATTCTTGGAGCCGGGCCCGAAGTCGTAGCCCCAGATGCGGTCGTAGATCGTGGAGTGGTCGAGCACGATGCCCGCGTTGCGCACCAGCA
Organism: Streptomyces sp. NPDC050211; assembly: GCF_040656035.1. Lineage (NCBI taxonomy): Bacteria > Bacillati > Actinomycetota > Actinomycetes > Kitasatosporales > Streptomycetaceae > Streptomyces > Streptomyces sp. NPDC050211. Next base: position 373,625 of record NZ_JBFALC010000002.1, on the reverse strand, counting down.
GTTCCAGCAGCTCGAACTCGGTGCGCGTCAGCTCCAGCTCCCGCGGCCCGCGCCACGCCCGCCGTGCCTGTATGTCCATCCGCAGCCCGGCGGCTTCGAGGAGCCGGGGTGGAAGCTGCGGTTCCGCGGCTTTCGCCGGTACCTCGACGGGGGCCGTGCCGGTCCTGCGCAGCAGCGCCCGCAGCCTCGCGAACACCTCCTCGACGTCGAACGGCTTGACGACATAGTCGTCGGCGCCGGCGTCCAGTCCCGCGATCCGGTCCTGCGTCTCCACCAGCGCCGTCAGCATCAGGATCGGAGTCCGGTCGCCCTCCGCCCGCAGCACCCGGCACACCTGGAGGCCGTCGATCCCCGGCATCATCACATCCAGCACCAGCACGTCCGGTGGTGTGCGATGCGCCTGCGCCAGCGCCTCCACCCCGTCGGCGACCGCGGTGACCTGGTAGCCCTCCAGAGTCAGGGCCCGTTCCAGGGCGTGACGGATGGCGCGGTCGTCTTCAGCGAGCAGAACAGTCTGGGGCACCCGTCCATAGTGGCAAAGGGCGGGGATCGTACGACCTGATGAGCGGCCCCAGGCGATCGTTCTTACGAACGTCTCACCCTGCCGGACGCAACGCGGCGAGCTGCTCCGCGAACGGAACGACCTCCTCCGTGCCGGTCCGCACCGTTTTCGGCACCCCGGCCATCAGCCCCGCCAGCTCCCCCGCCGCCCGCTCGATCCGCCCGCCCAGGCCCTCCGCGCCCCAGTCCTCCGACGCGGCGTACACGGCGGTCGGCACGACGACGGCCCGCAGATAGGAGAAGAGGGGACGCAGGGCGTGCTCCAGGACCAGGGAGTGCCGGGCCGTACCGCCGGTCGCGGCGATCAGCACCGGCGTGCCCGCGAGCGCGTCCGGGTCGATCACGTCGAAGAAGGACTTGAAGAGTCCGCTGTACGACGCCGAGAACACGGGCGTGACGACGATCAGTCCGTCCGCCCCGGTCACGGCGTCGATCGCGGCGGAGAGCCGCTGTCCCGCGAACCCGTTCGTGAAGTTGTGCGCGATCTCGACGGCGAGTTCGCGCAGTTCGACCACCTGGACGTCCACAGCGGAGGCCTGTGCCACCGCCGCGGCCAGCCGATCGCCCAGCAACCGCGTGGACGACGGGACACTCAGTCCCGCCGACACGACGACGAGCTTCATACGGTGGTCACCTCCTGAGACGCCTTGAGGGAAGCGTGGGTCGGCGCGTCCGGCACACTCGCGGAGCGCCCCGCGGCGAACTCCTTGCGCAGCACCGGCACGACCTCCTCGCCCAGCATGTCGATCTGCTCAAGGACGGTCTTCAGCGGCAGCCCGGCGTGGTCCATGAGGAACAGCTGGCGCTGGTAGTCCCCGGCGTACTCGCGGAAGCCCAGCGTCTTCTCGATCACCTGCTGCGGTGAGCCGACGGTCAGCGGGGTCTGCTCGGTGAAGTCCTCGAGCGACGGGCCGTGCCCGTACACCGGCGCGTTGTCGAAGTACGGCCGGAACTCCCGCACCGCGTCCTGCGAGTTGCGCCGCATGAACACCTGACCGCCCAGCCCCACGATCGCCTGCTCGGGCGTGCCGTGCCCGTAGTGGGCGTACCGGCTCCGGTACAGCTCCACCATCTGCTTGGTGTGGTCGGCCGGCCAGAAGATGTTGTTGTGGAAGAAGCCGTCGCCGTAGTAGGCGGCCTGCTCTGCGATCTCCGGCGAGCGGATGGAGCCGTGCCAGACGAAGGGCGGTACGCCGTCCAGCGGCCGGGGCGTGGCGGTGAAGCCCTGCAGCGGCGTACGGAACTTCCCCTCCCAGTTCACGACGTCCTCGCGCCACAGCCGGTGCAGCAGGGCGTAGTTCTCGATGGCGAGGTTGATGCCCTGCCGGATGTCCTGCCCGAACCAGGGGTAGACCGGCCCGGTGTTGCCGCGGCCCATCATCAGGTCCACGCGACCGTCCGCCAGATGCTGGAGCATCGCGAAGTCCTCGGCGATCTTCACCGGGTCGTTGGTGGTGATGAGGGTGGTGGAGGTGGAGAGGATCAGCCTCTCGGTCCGCGCCGCGATGTAGCCGAGCATCGTCGTCGGTGACGACGGCACGAACGGCGGGTTGTGGTGCTCGCCGGTCGCGAAGACGTCGAGGCCGACCTCCTCGGCCTTCAGCGCGATGGCGACCATGGCCTTGATGCGCTCACGCTCGGTCGGCGTACGGCCGTTCGTCGGGTCCGGCGTGACGTCGCCGACGCTGAAGATCCCGAACTGCATGGTCGCTCATCCTCCAAAGTTGTTGACCGTTCAACTATACCGTCGAACGGCCCCACCGCTCCCCTTATTCCTTAATCAGCTTGACGGCCGCGACCACCACTCGGCACATTTATCTGCTTGACACAGATACTGTACGACACAAGGGAACCTGCCCTCCCCGCCCCACCCGCTGGGCGATCCTCGCCGTCGTCCTCGCCGCCGACGTCCTCGACCTCCTCGACGCCACCAGCACCAACATCGCCGCCCCCACCATCACCGCGGACCTCGGCGGCGGCCGCCGGCCTGGTCCAGTGGCTCGGCGCCTCCTACGCCCTCGCGCTCGGCGTGCTCCTCGTCCCCGGCGGACGGCTGGGCGACAAGTACGGCCCGCAGGCTCATCGGTTCCCAGTCGCAGCCAGGTCGAAATCGCTCCCAACGTGGTTCTGCGGGGGAAGGGGACGATGGCGGCGGTCCGTGCACCGTGAGCCTCGTGCGATGTCTCCCGGACAGCCGACGTCCCCCTGGGCGCCAACTTCCCCGCCCACCATCGGCATGTCCTTGACACCCCTGACGTAAGGAAGCGCCCGTGAGAACGACGCCCCGCGCCGCACGCAGAGCCGCCGCCCTCGCCGCCGGTACCGCACTGGCCACCCTCCTCGCGGCGTCCCCCGCGGGGGCGGACGCCGAGCTGCCGGTGGTGACCGCGCGCAGCGAGTCCGCGCCGCTCTTCGACGACGAGGCCGGCCAGAACTCCGACGCGGACGACCCGGCGATCTGGCGGAACCCCGCCGACCCCGGGCGCAGTCTCGTCATGGCGACCGCCAAGGAGGGCGGGCTGCGGGTCTACGACCTGGACGCGCGCCTGGTGCAGTCGATCGCCGCGCCGAAGCCGCCGTCGGCGGACGACGCGCCCGGCCGGTACAACAACGTCGACCTCATCAGCGGCCTGCGCACCTCGTCCGGCCGGGCCGATGTCGCGGTGGTCAGCGACCGCGGCAACGACCGCCTGCGGATCTACCGCATCGACCCCTCCCGCCCGGACGCCCCGCTCACCGACATCACCGACCCGGCCGCCGCCCCGGTCTTCTCCGCCGACCAGAGCGAGATCAACGACCAGCAGACCGCGTACGGTCTTGGCACCTGGAAGGACAAGGCCAGCGGCCGTACGTACGCCCTGGTCAGCCAGCGTGAGCGCACCCGCCTCGCTCTGCTCGAACTCGTCCCGGCCGCGGACGGCAAGGTCGGCTACCGCAAGGTCCGCACCCTCGACCTCCCCTCCTCCTTCCGCCTGCCGAACGGCACCAGCTGGACCCCCTGCCTGGAGCCCGGCGAACTCCCGCAGGTCGAGGGCATGGTCGTCGACCCGGCCACCGGCACGCTGTACGCCGGCCAGGAGGACATCGGCATCTGGCGGCTGCGCGCCGACCTCACCGGCACGCCCGTCCTGATCGACAAGACCAAGGAGTACGGCGTCCCGGGCACCTACGACGAGGCGACCGAGGAGTGCACGCCGGGCGCCGACCCCGGCTTCGGCGGCGAGCACCTGTCGGCCGACGTCGAGGGCCTGACGCTGTTCGAGGAGCGGGACGGCGACGGCTACCTTCTCGCCTCCAGCCAGGGCGACAACACCTTCGCCCTGTACGACCGTGAGGTCGGCGACGCCAACGAGTACGAGGGCGGGTTCAAGGTCGGCGCCGCGTCCTCGACGCTGGACAGCGTGGAGGAGTGCGACGGCGCCGCCATCCTCAACGCCCCGCTGGGCACCCGCTATCCGCGCGGCCTGCTCGTCGTCCAGGACGGCGAGGAGACCCCGGGCGAGCAGGACCGCACGGCCACCGGCTTCAAGTTCGTCGACCTGGGTGCGGTGGTGGACGCCGCGGACATGTAGGCGGACATGTAGGCCGTGAGTCGTGCGGTCGCGTACGGCCGCCGGGTACCGTCCGGCGGCCGTACGGTCATGTCATGACCGCATCCGACGCCAAAGCCGACCTCCACTTCTATCTGCAGTCCGCCCGTGATGCCCTGCTCTGGAAGCTCGAAGGGCTCTCGGAGTACGACATCCGCCGCCCGCACACGCCGACCGGCACGAACCTGCTGGGCCTGGTGAAACACGTGGCCACGGTGGAACTCGGGTATCTCGGCGACACGTTCGGACGGCCCTCCGGTGAGGCCTTGCCGTGGGTCGAGGAGGGTGCCGAGGCGAACGCGGACATGTGGGCCACCGCCGACGAGTCACGCGAGCAGATCGTGGGCCTGTATCGCCGGGCGTGGGCACACGCGGACGCGACGATCGACGCGCTGCCGCTGGACACGGTCGGCAGGGTGCCGTGGTGGCCCAGCGGCAGGGACGAAGTGACGCTGCACCATGCCGTGGTGCGCGTCATCGCCGACACCCACCGGCATGCCGGGCACGCCGACATCATCCGGGAACTCATGGACGGTGCCGTCGGGATGAACAAGGGCAACGACAGCCTGCCGCCGGGTGATTCGGCCTGGTGGGAGGAGTATCGGAGCCGACTGGAGCGGGTGGCGCGGGATGCCGGGCGGGGCGCCGACCGGGACGCGTGACCGGGATCGGGGGCGGGGTGTCTCAGGAGAATCTCATGCGCTCCCCATGGTGAAACCAGGTGGCGGCCCCAGTATGGTCAAGCACTCAACAGGAGGGTGGGGTTCCGTGTTGAGCGACATGTCCGACGTGAAATGCCGATGTACGTGCCCGGGAGCGACGGTGTGGGTCACCGGGCCGACGGCCGCCGACCGGCGTGCCGCCGCCTGCGCCCTCGCCGAACGCCTGCTGGCCGAACAGCGCCGGGTCGAGGTCCTCGACCGCCTCAACGGCCATGACACGGACCCCGAACGCATCGGCCTGATGGCCGAAGTACTGGCCCGCAACGGCATCGTGGCGATCGTGCCGTGCGCCGAGGAGGGCGTGCCGACGGTGCGGGAACGCCACGAGGCGAGCGGGACGCGGTACGTCGAGGTGTGCGTGGCCGGGCGGGAAGGGCCGGAGGAGTCGGCGGTGGTGGCGCATGGGGTGCTGGTGGGGCATCGGCATCGCTGACGCTCCCGCGTCCGGTGCTCCGCGGCGCTCGACGCTCGGCTCGGGAGGGGTCCCGGACCCTTCCAGGTAGACAACTGGGGTGAGCAGCTCCCGTAGCCTCTTGTTCGCCGGCGGCATTCTCGCCGTCACCGTGCTGACCGCGTGCGGCACCGAGACCGCCCCGGACGGGGCGAGCCGCACCCCGTCCTCCGACGCCACGAGTACGCCCTCCACCTCCTCCACCTCCACGCCGTCGGCCCGCTCTTCGTCCCCGGCCGGCTCGCAGGCAGACATCCGCCCGACCACCTCCGCACGCGAGGGCGACTGCGTCGGTGCCGAGGGTCCCGGTCGCGGCGGTGAGGTCTGGGTGGTCGACTGCGCCCACCGCAACGCGGTCGCCCGGGTGACCCGGCTGGTGCCGAACGGCAAGTCGGACCTCTGCATCAAGGACGACTACACCGGCTTCGACTTCCGCAACGACAAGCCCAGCCTGTGCCTGATGATCTACGGCAAGGAGGGCGACTGCTACAGCGGCTTCGACGTCCGTACGCCCATCGGACCGCGGGTGCCGTGCAACGACCCGAAAGCCTTGCTGCGTCTCGAGCGGATCATCAAGGGCGACGGCCGCGACACCTGCCGTCAGATCACCCCGTACGGCGACCCGAACGCGGCCGCCCTCTTCTACAGCGACGCACCTGACTTCGCCGCGGGACCCGGCACGTTCCGCGACCTTACGTACTGCCTGACGTCACCGGATTCCTAGAGACGGGGGCGACCGGGCTCGGCATGTCCGGTCCCCCCGCCATCCGGTCGCGTCTCTCCTCCGGACGGCCGGAAGCCTCCCCCCGGGTGGCGGGAGTCCGCGGCCGAGCCGCCGCACCAGGGGTTTTCCGTTCTACGGTCGGTGCGGTGACAATCAGCACCGGCGTGCGGCCGACGGCGTACGCACCATCAAGATGAGGCGGGGCGCACGTGATCCGGGTAGTGGTGGTCGACGACGAGGCCCTGGTGCGATCCGGCTTCCAGCTCATCCTGGGCGCGGCCGACGACATCGAGGTCGTCGCTACGACGGTGGGTGCGGAGGCCGTCGATGCCGTACGGCGTGAAAGTCCCGACGTCGTGCTGCTGGACATCCGGATGCCGGACGTCGACGGGCTGACCGTGCTGCGGCAGCTGCGTGCCCTGCCGCAGCCGCCGGTCGTCGCGATGCTGACGACCTTCGACGCCGACGAGTACATCGTGACCGCGCTGCGGACCGGGGCCGCCGGATTCCTGCTCAAGGACACCGAGCCCGATCAACTCGCCCAGCTTGTCCGGACGTTGGCGGCGGGCGGCGTGGTGATGTCGCCCAAGGCGTCGCGCGCCGTCTGGCAGAGTCACCCCGGCGCCGGGACCGTCGACGACGAGGAGGTCACCCGCGTCGGACGGCTCACCGACCGGGAGCGCGAGGTACTCGTGCTGATCGCGGAAGGTCTGTCCAACGCCGACATCGGCGGCCGGATCCACCTCAGCGCGGGCACCGTCAAGGACCACGTCAGCGCGATCTTCACCAAGCTGCGAGTCGGCAGCCGGGTCCAGGCGGCGCTGCTGGCACAGCGGGCGGGGCTGCTCGATGGGGGGCGGGGGCGCGGGGAGCGTGATGAGGGGCAGCGGCGTCGGGAGTCCGGCGAAGGTCAGAGGCGCGGGGAGCTCGACGGGGGGCAGCGGCGTCGGGAGTACGACGAGGGGCAGCGAGGCCGGGAGCTCGACGAGAGGCAGCGGCGTCGGGAGTCCGGCGAGGGGCAGCGGCACGGGGGGCGCGGCGAGGGGCAGCGGCGGTCGGAGCATGGGCGATGAGCGCGGTCAGGGTGGCCAGGGCGTGGTGGGCACGGATGCCCGAGCCGGTCATCGATGCCGTGGTGGTCGTGGTCGCCCTCGCGGACATTCTGATCAGCCTGGTGGAGGACGTGGGCGCCGTGGCGCAGTCCATGGCCGCGCTCGCCTGCGCCGCGCTCGTCGTACGACGCCGCTTCCCGCTTCCGGTGTTCCTGCTCACCCTGCCCGCCAGCCTGCTGCTGAACATCGTCTTCGCCCCGTTCGCCGCGCTGTTCACGCTGGCCGAACGCTCCCGCAACCGGCGTCTCCTCGCCCTGTTCGCCGTACTGTTCGCCCTCGCCTCCGCCACGCCCTGGCCGCTGAGCGACTTCGCCTCGCACGACCGCACCTGGACGGTCGTGTACTTCTTCTACACGCTCGCCACCGCCGCGGCCCCCGTCCTGCTGGGCCAACTCGTCCAGGCCCGCCGGGACCTGGCCCGCCGCCTCGTCGAGATCGAGGAGGCCCGCGAGCACGAACGCCTGCTGCACTCCCAGGCCGTCCTCGCCCGCGAACGCGCCCAACTTGCCCGCGAAATGCACGACGTCGTCGCCCACCAGGTCAGCCTGATCGCCGTACAGGCAGGCGCGCTCCAAGTGGCCGCGACCGACCCCTCCTTCAAGGAGGGCGCCCGCACCATCCGCTCCCTCAGCGTCGACACCCTCGACGAACTACGCCACATGGTCACCCTGCTGCGGGCCTCCGGCGGCCGGACCACCGAACTGACCCCGCAGCCGACCCTCGCCGACCTCCACAAGCTCGTCACGACCAGCGGCATCGACGCCGACCTCACCGGCGAACTCCCCCCGGACATCAGCACCCCCGCCCAGCGCGCCGTCTACCGCACGGTCCAGGAAGCCCTCACCAACGTCCGCAAACACGCCCCCGGCGCGACCGCCAAGGTCCACCTCTGGCAGAACCCCGACACCTTCGGCGTCACCATCACCAACACACCCCCCACCCGCCCCTCCCTACCCCTCCCCGGCTCCCACCAAGGCCTCATCGGCCTCAGAGAACGCGCCGAACTCCTGGACGCCACCTTCGAATCGGGCCCTGCACCGGGCGGCGGCTACGAGGTGACGCTGCGGATTCCGGCGCATGGGGACGCCTGACCGGGGGACCCCGGTCAGGGTTATCCTGCCCGGGCAGGACTAGGGGGCGGGGATGGATGGTCAGGAAGTCGGCGCTGTCGGACTCGGTCACGAATCGGCGGCGCTCCGGCTGGAGGCGCACCGGACCGAGTTGATCGGCTACTGCTACCGAATGCTGGGTTCGGTCTTCGACGCGGAAGATGCCGTGCAGGAGACCATGGTCCGGGCGTGGCGCAGCCTCGACCGGTTCGAGGAACGGTCGTCACTACGGTCGTGGATCTACCGCATCGCCACCAACGTCTGCCTCGACACACTCGCCGCCGGCAAGCGCCGGGCTCGCCCGATGGACCTCTCGGCCCCGACCAGCGGTGCCACCTCACCGGGCCCGCCACTGGACCCCAGCCTGTGGATCGAGCCGTGTCCGGCCGCTCTGACCCACACGCCGGCCAACCCCGCGGAGGCAGCCGAAGCCGGCGAATCCGTGCGCCTGGCATTCGTCGCCGCCCTGCAGCACCTGCCGTCCAAGCAGCGCGCGACCCTCCTCCTGCGGGAAGTCCTGGGCTTCTCGGCACGCGAAGTCGCAGACCTGCACTTCTGCACCGTCGCCTCGGTCAACAGCGCGCTCCAGCGCGCCCGCGCCACACTGGCAGCCAGCCGCGAAGCGACCGGTGACACGGCGGTACAGCCGCCCGACGCCGTTCAGCGGGCACTGGCGAAGCGGTATGCCGCGGCCTTCTCCAGCTTCGACATGGAGGAGCTGACCATGCTGCTGCACGTGGACGCGACCATGTCCCTGCCGCCATACGCCCTGTGGATGCGAGGCGTCTCCGACATCCAGGCCTGGCTGACCGGACCCGCCGTCGGCTGCCGGGGATCCCGGATGGTCCCCACTCTGGCGAACGGCTCGCCGGCCTTCGGCCAGTACCGGCCCAGCGTCACCGGAGCGGGATTCGAACCCTGGGCCCTTCAGGTCGTCGACATCTCCGGGGACCGGATCACCGACATCCATGTCTTCCGGGACACCGAGCGACTGTTCCCGCTTTTCGACCTGCCCCCGCACCTCGGCGAGCAGGAAGCGTGACGCAGCGCACCTTCACCGACCGATGGCTCCGTCAGCGCCCCTCGGTCATACCAGCGACGACGCCGAAGCCCCACCTGATCCACGGCGATCACCTCAAGGAACCCCAGCCGCGCGGCGGCCGGGGTTCCGCTCTTTCGGGGACCTTCATCGTCGGCACTGTGGTCAGGCCGCGAGTGCGGTGCGCAGGGTCGCGGCCATCAGCTCGATGGCCTCCTTTCCGACCGGCACCGGGCCCGTGTGGGTGAAGTAGTGGTCGACACCCTCGAAGACGCGGTGGGTTACCTGGACGCCCGCGGCGTCCAGGGCCTTGGCGTAGGCGTCGCCCTCGTCGCGCAGGCGGTCGTACTCCGCGGTGATGACCAGGGCGGGCGGCAGCCCGGCGAGGTCGTCGGCCAGTGCGGGTGAGACGAGGGGAAGGGCGCGGGTGGCCGGGTCCGGGACGTAGGCGTCGGTGAAGACCCGCATGAAGCGGGGGCTGAGCAGCGGCTTGGCGAGGGGGGAGTGCTTGGTGGCGGGGTCGGCGACCTGGTCGAGCGGCGCGGAGTCGAGGATCTGGAGCCGCGGCGAGAAGGTGCCCCGGTCCCGGGCCATACGGCAGACCGCGGCGGTCAGGTTGGCCCCGGCACTGTGCCCGCCCACGGCGAGTCGCGAGCCGTCCCAGTTGTTGGCGGGGCCGGTCTCCGCGACCCACGCCGCGACGTCGTACGCCTGGGTGACGGGGACGGGGTACCGCCGCTGCGGGGCGACGGCGTAGTCCACGTTGATCACGACACAGCCCGCGGTGGCGGCTATGTAGCGGCAGATGTGGTCGTCCTGCTCGGGGCGGCCGACGATGAAGCCGCCGCCGTGGAAGTTGATGTACACCGGGGCGGGCGTGTCGGCGGTGGCTGCCGTCGGGCGGTAGACGGTGCAGGGCACCGGACCCGCGCTCGTTTCCACCCGCAGGGATTCGGTGCGCTTCGGGATGTCGGTGAAGCGCAGGTCCTTGTGGACGCGGGAGATCATGCCGCCCAGGAGTAGCTGGATGGCTCTGGCCTGCAAGTTCGGGCTGAGGGGCATGACTGGTTCCACCGATCGCTGCAACTTTGAAACAACAGGAATCCTGATAATGGACGCTCATCCTGCGCAGCGCAACGGTCAGCGCGTGAGTCCCTGCTTGAGCACCTGCCTAGGCCAAGCCCATGCGCGGTCTTGATCATCGCCGCCGAGCGAAGGCATGCGCAGCGGCCCGGCCCCCGGTGTCCCGGATCGTTCCTCAGTTGATCCGCCACGGACGGAGCTTCTCGGGGTTTCTCACCGCCCAGATATGCCTGATCCGGTCGCCCGCGATCTCGAACGCGAACACGGTCGAGAGGTTGCCGTCCTGCTGTGCTACCAAGCCGGGCAGGCCGTTGACCGTGCACTCCAGGAACGTGGTGCGGTCGCCCGACACACGGGCGATCTCGGCGTAGGCGCGTGCGATCTGCTCACTGCCCACGATCGGGTGCAGGTGGGTGACGGCAAGCCCGCCGCCGTCGGCGGTCGCGACGGCGTCGGGGTCGAGCAGGCTGATCAGGGCGTCGATGTCCTTGGCTTCCCACGCCGTTCTGAACTGCCTGACGATGCCGGCCTGCCCGGCACTCGGGCCCGCCGGGCTCTGCGCGGTGCGGATGCGCCGGCGGGCGGACGAGGCCAGTTGGCGGCACGCCGCCGGAGTGCGGCCGACGATCTCGGCGACCTCGCCGAAGGGGTAACGGAAGACGTCGTGCAGGACGAACGCGACGCGCTCCGCCGGGGTCATCGCATCGAGGACGACCAGGAAGGCCATCGTCACCGACTCGTCGAGAGCGACCCGGTCGGCCGGGTCGGTCCCGCCGGCGCCGGAGCGCCCGGTGATCCACTCCGTGGGTTCGGGCAGCGGTTCCGGGATCCAGTCGCCCACGTACGTCTCCCGCCTGGCCCGCGCCGAGCCGAGCAGGTTCAGGCAGATGCGGCTGGCGACCTTCATCAGCCAGGCGCCCGGCGACTCGATGGCCTGCTGCTCCCGTGCGGACATGGCGTACCAGCGGGCGTAGGTCTCCTGCACGACGTCCTCGGCGTCGGCAAGGGAACCGAGGAGTCGATAGCCGAGGTTGATCAGCCGGCGCCGCTCACTCATGATCGCGCTGAGGCCCGGATCGCTCTGATCGTCGCCGGGCTCGGCTCTGGTGGTCATGGTCTGGCCGTCTCCCTCGCTCGCTTCTGTGCCGTTACCCGCTACGACAAGACAGCGCACCGGAATGTGAGGCCGACGCGTCGCCTCACATTCCGGAGGGCTGCGTTGTCGTAACGGTGTCGAACCGGTGAGGGCGACAACGAGACGGAGAGGGGACTTTGATGAACGACTTCCAGGCCATCGCGGACCGCGTCGAGATCGAGGCACTGCGCGCCGAGTTCACCGACGCGGTGATGATGCGCGACCGACCCCGCCTGGCGGCGCTGTTCACACCGGACGGCGCCTTGCGCATGCCCAACATCCCCGTCGAGCAGATCGGCCGCGAGGAGATCCTTGCCGGGGGCGAGCGGCTGCAGAGCCAGTGGGACTTCTTCGTACAGAACACACACCCCGGCACGATCCAGCTCGACGGCGACACCGCGACCGGCCGCGCCTACATCCAGGAACTCGTGCGCACCCTCGACGGACGCCAGGGTCTGAACTACGCCGTCTACCACGACCGTTACCGGCGCACCGAGGAAGGCTGGAAGTTCGCCGAGCGGGTGTACGAGGTCAGGTACCTCGACACCTCCCCACTGACGGGCACGGCACCCCACACTGCGCAGGGCTCCGGGACCGACCCGGCACACGCCACGGCCACCCCGGCTCCGCCCTCATCCTTCACCGACCCGGCAACGGCCGAACAACTGGAGCGGGTGGCCGCAGCGTTGCGTGCGGGCGGCTTCGCCGCCGAGATCCTCGACGACGCCGCAGAAGCGCGCGCCCGCATCAAGGACCTGGTCCCCGAGGGCGCCAGCGTGCTCACCGGAGCCAGCGAGACCCTCCGACTGTCCGGCATCGACGAGGACATCAACGCCAGCGGCCAGTACGACGCCATCAGGCCCCGCACTCTGGCCATCGACCGTGCCACCGGCGCCGACGAGATCCGAAGGCTGGTCGCCAGCCCGGAATTCGTCGTCAACAGCGTCGCCGCGGTCACCGAGACCGGCTCGCTCGTCCTCGCCTCGGGCAGCGGCAGCCAACTCCCTGCCAACGCGGGCGGCGCCGCCCACGCGGTCTGGATCGTCGGCGCGCAGAAGGTGGTGCCCGACCTGAGCACAGCCCTGCGTCGCATCGAGGAGCACGCCCTCCCGCTGGAGAACGCCCGCGCGCAGGCGGTGTACGGGATGCCCAGCGCCGTCAACCGCCTGCTCATCCTCAACGCGGAACCCCGCCCAGGGCGCGGCACCGTGCTGCTTCTCCGAGAGGCCATCGGATACTGACCCGGCCCGGGAGGGAGGGCCCGGGCTTGATCATCGCCGCCGAGCCTGAGACTCCCGTGAGGCCCACCACCGCCAGCGGGCAGCCCGGCCGGCACCGGCCCGGCTATCTGCTCGTACGCCGCCCGCAGGTGCACATCAGTGAAGGAAACCCGAGGTCAGGGCCACACCAAGCAGTACGGCTGGTGGCCGGCCTCGTGAAGGCGGTGTGAGAAGTCCTGCCACTCGTGCAGCGATTGGAAGAGGTGGGGTGCTGACCTGGGGTTTTTTGGCGGGATGTGCGTTGACCTGCGGGAACACCTCCCCGCAGTTCTCATCGGTCTACGCCGTTTCCCATGCTCATGTGCCCTGGATGTGCCCTGGACGTGCCTTCGGCCGGTCGGGACGCAGCCCCCCGCCCACGCTGATCTGGAGGCTGGCCACGACGCCTTGTGCGGGATTTACCGCCTCGCCATACTCGGTGGATGATCACGCCCCGTGCCTCGCATCAACGCGTGACGAACTCCACGGAACGGCAGCGAGCTGACTTGGACGCCTACGAGGACAGGGCGCGTCGTGGGCCGTGCTTCGTGTGTGCCTTTGTCTCGGGGCACCCCGACTACGGGCATCACACGGTCTTCGAGGACGAGGACCACGTCGCCTTCCTCGACCGGTGGCCCACCCTGGCCGGCAAGGTCCTGGTCGCGCCGAAGAGGCATGTCGAGCATGTCGTTCGTGATCTCGACCAAGAGGCGTACGTCCGGCTCATGCTCGTCGTTCGGGAGGTCGCCCTCGCGGTGGAGGACTGCGTGGGAGCCGAGCGGACGTACCTGTACTCGCTGGGGAGCCAGCAGGGCAACGCGCATCTGCACTGGCACATCGCCGGCCTGCCGCCGGACGTGCCCTATGAGCAGCAGCAGTTCCACGCCCTGGTGGCCGAAGGCGGTGTGCTGGCCATGAGCCCCGAGGAGTCCGTCGACATGGCCGCGCGTATCCGTGAACGCATCGCGGCCCGCGGCGGACTCCGGGTGCTGTGACCGGATCTCAAGTCCCGGGAGCCCGGATAGTCGACTGGGCGAAGAAGCAGCCGACTCGACGATCAGCACGGGCACCGATCGCCCCGGCCGTGATGAAGGCTGCTGCCTGACCGACATCCATCTCATCGCCGGCCCATCGTCCTCACGTCGATGACCGAAGCGAACTGTCCGCCAGGATGCGCTCCAAGGATCGGTGACCCATCCGACTCATGGCCGGGTTGCTTTCGACGTAGTACCAGACCAACCCCATCGCTTGAACGAAAGCCCACGCCTTGCCTCGCTCCCATTCAAGGTCGTCGCTGCCCAGGTGATCACGGAGCACCTGCCGCGGTCCGGCCTCGAGCAGATGCCATGCGCTCACGAGATCCAGAGAAGGGTCAGCCGGTCCGAAGCCGCCAACGTCGAGAATCCCCGCCAGACGGTCGGCGGACACGAGCACGTTGCCAGGAATCAGATCGCAATGGGCCATGACGTCCTCAGCCGCACTTCGCGGCAGATCGCGCAAAGTTGCCCATATACGGCGAAGCCGAGGAACGTCCAGGAGTTGCTCACTGTGCCTGAAACAGGTCTCCATCCAGGCGTCATGGGTTTGCAGGTCGCCTCCTCGGCCTGTACCGGCAAACGTGCGGCCACGCGTGTCGATAGCGCGCAGGTCGCCGATGAGATCGGCCAAGTCGTGGGCAAACGCCACCGATTCGCCGGGGTCCTCATCGGCGGCCACGATCCCGGGCAGCCACGTCTGCACAGACCACGGAAGCGGGTAGCCTGCGCCGGGTTCACCGAGCGCGACCGGCTCGGGCGTGGGGAAACGCGTGCGACCTGCCAGCATTTGAGCTGCTTCCGCCTCGGACTCCAGCCAGCGCCGGGTCGGCTCGACTTCTGCGGACTCCAGAGGGAATCGAGCTGCGAACCGGTCACCGATACGGAAGAGGGCGTTGACCGTACCCTGCGCAGCGATGCTCCTGACCGGCAGGCTCCGCCACTCAGGAAACTGCTGATCGACCAACGTGCGCACCGTCTCAGGCGACACCGTCAGCTGGTTGGCGTGCATCTTCACGGTGAAAAGCATCCGCGTCAGGTTCTCCAACTGCAACCTGTTTCTTGTCGCGCGACCTTGCCTGTCGGCAGCCCGGCACCAGCCACTTCACAGCCGTCGTCGCTGTCGTAGCCGCACTGTCGAGGCGTCGGGAATCGTGGTGCAGGTGGCCTGACTCCCGCCCGATTCAGGCTTGCTGCGCGACGTCCTCGGCCAGCTCGGCGAGGGTTCGCTCCGCCAGCGACCGCGCCTCCGGCGTGCTGTCGGCCCCGGCAAGGGTGATCGCCGCCTTCCAGGCCGCCCAACCCTGGGCGCGGTGCCAGGTGTCCTGGTCCAGACCGGCCGCGCGGACGAACAGCGGACGCGTCTCGCGGTCGAACATCGTCCACGCGGCCACCAGGTCGCAGGCAGGGTCCCCGACGGCGGAGCAGCCGAAGTCGATGACCGCCGAGAGCCGTCCCTCGCTCAGCAGCAGGTTTCCGGGTGCGATGTCGCCGTGCAGCCACACCGGTGCCTCGATCCACGAAGACTCCGTGGCGCGGCGGACGCACCGCTCGCCCACCTCCCGCACTTCGGGCACGAGCCCGGCGAGAGCCAGGATGGCTTCGTCGGCGTAGACCGTGAATTCGGCGCCACGCGAGGAGTTGTGCGTCCCCGGCGGCGGGGCGTCCTGCGTCGGCGTGGCGCGCAGGGCCGTCAGGAACTCGCCCAGGCCCACCGCGACAGCGGCCAGATCGGCTTCCCCGGCACCGGCGCGGTTCAGCGTCTGCCCGGGGTACCAGGCGTACACCGACCACGGACCGTCGAACAGCGGGCCTGGCGCACCCTTGGCGACCGGCTTCGGGATCGGCAGTGGCAGCACTTCGGCGAGCACCGGCAGCCAGCGGTGCTCTTTCTCGACCTGGGCGTCGTAACCCCGCGCGCTGGGTATCCGGACCGCGAGGTCGGAGCCAAGGCGGAAGGTGCGGTTGTCCCAGCCCTGCGGCTCGACCGGGCAAAGCGGCAGCTCGGCCCACTGGGGGAACTGCTCGCGCACGAGTCGGCGCGCGAGGTCCAGGTCGGGCACCGGCCGCTCGGCGGTGGGCACGGAACTGTCCTGGCTGGGGCTCATGGCGGGATCTCCTGCGGAGGTATCGGTCACGTCGATCACTGGTCACGGGTCGAGTACCGGTCACGGTCGGTCAGCGGCCCCGGGACCGCTCCGGCCGGCCGGGCGAAGCGGGTGCCTTCGGCGGACGGGTCCCGCCGCACCGTAGCGGCTGAAGCGGGGGACGAGCCGCGTAAGGGATCCGGCGAGCATGATCACCCCAGCGCCCAGCCCGGCCACGGCGCCCACCCCGACCAGCGCCGCAGCGGGCACAGCCCCAGCCATCCCGACGGGCTCCACAATCCGGGGACGGCGGCGTCGTGCAGCCTGCCCCGCGCGTCCGGCGGGCACGCGTGGTTGAGTGCGGTGTACCACCACACGCCGTGCAGGGTGATGCCCACGCCCCCGACCACGGCCGCCGCGATGTCGGCGTCGACCAGCCGGACCGCGCCGAGGCCGTCCCACAGACGCAGCGCCGGCATCTGCTCCTCCGTATGCCGGTCGGGCCAGGTCAGCTTCAGCGCCGGCGGCTCGCCGTCTCGGCCGACCGGCACCACGAGGCTGTGGTAACCGTGCATGGGCTGCCCGTCGACCTCCAGGTTCCACCGGTCGCACCACTCGGCGCCGGTGTCCGGCAGGGCCGCCGGCCACCGGCGCCCCGCCTCGCCCTGGTGCTGCCGGCGGTCGAAGCCCCGAAGGGCCTCGGGCACCTCTACCGGCTTGCGTTGCTGTGGACCTCAGCAGTCACCGCATCTCCCTCACGATCACAACTGTGCGCGGCGAGAGGTTGCCGCGCTTTGGAAGGGCGGAAGAGCCAGGGCCCGTCCGGTGGGCGGGGAGGGCACCGGACAGGCCCTGGCTGTCTCAGGGGGTGGATCGGGGCGGGCAGTTGTCCGACGTTCTTTCCTGTGGTGGCTATGCCGAGAGCCAGGCTGCCTGGTCAGGTGCCAGCAGGTCGTCTTCTACGGGGCCGCTGGAGAGCAGGATCGAGGCGTGTTCGGGGAGTGGGTACGGCTCGGCGGAGAGGTTGACCACGCAGGTGAAGCCTTGGCCGCGACTGAAGGCGAGGACTCCCTCGGGGCTGTCCAGCCAGGTGAGGGTGCCGTCGCCGAGGGCGGGGTGTTCGCGGCGCAGGTGCAGGGCCGTGCGGTAGAGCTCCAGCATCGACGTCTTGTCGCCGGTCTGTGCCTGCACGGTGCGCTCGCCCCAGTTGGCGGGTTGGGGGAGCCAGGGGGCGGCGGAGGCGCCGTCGGGGCTGAAGCCGAAGGGGGTGGTCCGGCCGGACCAGGGGATCGGAACCCGGCAGCCGTCCCGGCCGCGGTCGGTGTGGGCGGAGCGTTCCCAGATGGGGTCCTGGAGGACGGATTCCGGGAGGTCCTCGACCTCGGGCAGGCCGAGTTCCTCACCCTGGTAGACGTAGGCGCCGCCGGGGAGGCCGAGCATCAGCAGGGCCGCCGCGCTGCGCCACCACGGTGCGGTGTTACCGGTTGTCGGCATGCGGTTGTGCACTCCTTCGGTGGGGGCGCGGTGCGGGTCGCTACGGGTTCGCCCGCCGCTACTCCTTGACGGCTCCGGCGTTGGCGCCCCGGACGAAGTAGCGCTGGAAGCAGAAGAACAGCACCGCCACCGGCAGCGTCGACAGCAGGGCCGCCGCCAGTTTCAGCGGGTACTGGGTGCCGCTGCCCAGGCCACCGGAGACGAACCGGGCCAGTCCGGTCGTCAGCGTCTCGTACTGGGCGGACTGGGTGGCGACCAGGAAGTGGGTGAACTCGTTCCAGGAGCCCTGGAACGACAGGATGGTCAGAGTGATCAGGGCGGGCCGGGCCATCGGCAGGACCACCGACCAGAAGGTGCGGAACACCCCGGCGCCGTCCACCCGCGCGGCTTCCTCCACTTCCCGCGGGATGGACTCGAAGAACTGCTTCATCATGAAGATGCCGCCCGCGCCCACCAGCATCGGCAGGATCATGCCGGTGTAGGTGTCGAAGAGCCCGAGGGTGTTGAGCACCAGGAACCGCGGGATCAGCAGGGCGATGCCGGGCACCGCCATCACGGCGATGACGAAGCCGAACAGCAGCGTGCGTCCCCGGAAGCGCAGCCGGGCCAGCGCGTACCCGGCCATGGAGTCGAACAGCACATGCCCGGCCGTGGCCACGACGGCGATGAACGTCGAGTTGCCCAGCCAGCGCAGGAAGGGGACGCCGTCCCCGTTCTGGCTCAGCCCGAACAGTCGCTGGTAGGAGGCGGTCGTCGGCGGGGACGGGATCAGTCCGAGGGGGTGGGCCGCCGCGTCCGGGTCCGTCTTGAACCCGGTAACGAGCTGGATGACGAACGGCATCAGATACAGCAGCCCGAGCCCCAGCACGAGCGTGTATCCAAGTATCCGCAGGTGCGTCGGGTGCCGTCCGAGCACGGGGCGTTCCTGGGCCCGGACGGCCGTGGCCTTGGCCTTCATCGGTTCCTCCCGAGACGGAGACGGATACGGGAGCTGGGCCGGGGGGCGCGCTCGCGCAGCGCCCAGCGCTGCAGCACGGTCATGGCCAGGATCAGGGCGAGCAGGATGAAGGCGATGGCCGCGCCCTGGCCGAAGTCGCCGTCACCGAAAGCCGCCGTGTAGGACAGGAAGGCGGGCGTCAGTGTCGTGTTGGCCGGGCCGCCCTGACTCACGACGTACACCTGGTCGAAGACCTGCCACGAGCCGATCATGCCGAGTGTGAGGACGAAGAAGAGTACGGGTCGCAGGGCGGGCAGCGTCACATGGCGCAGCAGCTGCAGACGGTTGACGCCTTCGATGGCGGCCGATTCCTCCAGTTCCCGGGGGACGTCCTGGAGGGCGGCCAGGAAGATCAGCATCAGGGTGCCGGACGTCGTCCACACGGCGAGCACGATGAGCGTGCACATCGCGACGGACGGCCCGGACAGCCACTCGAACCACGAAAGGCCCATGAAGGAGTGGTCGGCCAGGAATCCCGAGGGCCTGTCGGGGTCGACGATGCCGAGGGCGCCGAGCAGGAGTGAGAGCACGCCGCGCGAGTCGGCGAACCAGTTGGGTCCCTTGATCCCGGCCCAGGACAGCAGCGTGTTGACGGCGCCGCTGCCCTGGAACAGGAAGAGGAAGATGGTGGAGACGGCGATGGAGCTGGTGACCGACGGGAAGTAGAACGTGGTGCGCAGGGCGCCCCGGGCGCGCAGCAGCCGCTGGTTGACGATCATGGCCAGGCCCAGCGCGAGGCAGGTCTGGAGCGGCACGGTGAGCAGCACGTAGTAGGCGGTGTTGCGCAGCGAGGTCGTGAACAGCGTGCGGTCCAGGCCGTCCTCGGTGAGGAGTGCGCGGTAGTTGCCGAGGCCCACGAACGTCGCCTGGCCGCTGAACGGGTTGGACTGGCCGTCCCAGTTCAGCAGGCTCACCCAAGCCGCCATCAGGATCGGCAGCACCAGGAACAGGCCGAGGATGATCACCATGGGGCTGACGAACAGCCAGCCCCAGAGTCCTTCCCGGCGGCGCCCCGCGCGCGGGGCGAGGTGTGCGCGGGGCGCCGCGTGCGGACCGGTCCCACCGGGCGTGTCAGGTGTGCCCGGTGAGCCGGCCGTTCGGGGGTCCGCAGCTGCGGACGCCGGGGTGGCGGTGGGGGTGGCGCCGCCGGGCGCCCGGCTCGAGCGGCGCGTCGGACGGGAAACCATGGCGGCTCATTCGCCCTTCGCCAGGGCTTGTTCGCCGTTGCGCTGCAGGTCGGCGAGGATCTTCGCCGGATCGCCGGTGCGCAGCGACTGAAGGCCGGTGTTGAACTGGCCGAGGACCTTCTCGAAGCCGGGTATGGTCACCGGGCCCTGGGCGTAGGCGTTCGCGTCGACCCATGCCTTTGCGGCGGGCACCTTGTCGGCGTAGGTGGCCTGGGCGCTGGTGCGCGAGGGCATCACGCCGAAGGCGTCGGCGAACTTCAGCTGCTGGGTGGCGGAGGTCAGATACTTCACCAGGTCCACGGACGCGGCCCGGTGCGTGCTGTCCTGGGCGACACCCCAGCAGGTGCTGAAGGCGAGCGAGCCCTTCCCTGCTGGTCCTTCGGGCAGGGGCACGGCCTTGTACTTGATGTTCGGGAAGTCGAGCTTCATGGCGCCGGTGAGCCAGTTGCCCTCGATGGTCATGGCGGCCTTGCCCTTGCCGAACGCCTCACCGCCCCATGCGGTGTCGACCTGCTTGGCGTACTTCAGGGAGCCATCTTTCAGCAGCGACTGCACATAGGTGAGCGCTTCGATGTTCTGGCTGCTGTCGGCGGTCATCTTCGTCTGGTCGGCGTTGGTGATCGCACCGCCGGCCTCCTTCATGAAGGCGCCGAGCCGCACGTACTCGTCGTTGGTCACCAGGCCCGTGACATCACCGCTGGTGAGCTTGGCCGCGACGGTCTTCAGCTCGGCCCAGGTGGTCGGGTAGTCCTTGTCCGTCAGCCCGGCCTTCTTCCACAGGTCGGTGTTGATCGCCAGCGCGAGCGTGGAGGTGTCCTTGGGCAGACACATCAGCTTCCCGTCGTAGGTGAAGGACGACCGCAGCGGCGCGGCGAAGTCGTCGACGTCCTTCACCTGGTCGCCGTAGGCGTAGAGGGAGCCGCCCTTGGCGTAGTTGGCGAACAGGTCGGACGGAACGTAGAAGACGTCCGGCGGATTGCCCCCGGCGAATGACTGCGTGAGCTGCTGGTTGAGATCCTTGGCGAGCTCCACGGTCACCGTGTTGCCGGACTGCTTCGCGTACGCGGCCACGGCCTCCCTGACGGCCTTGGTCTCGGCGTCGCCCGAGGTGCCGATGAGGACCGTCAGTTTCTGGCCGGAGCCGGTGTCCTGCTGTGCTTCCTTGCCGCCGCCGAAACTCGACGAGCAGCCCGTGGCGGCCAGCAGCGCCGCGCAGGTGACGATGGCCGCGGTGGCCTTTCGGTTGACCATGGAAATCCTCCGTGGGATGCGGGTGTGACGTGCGGCTCCACCCGGTCCGCGCGGGATGCGGGTCCGGGGTGGGGGGGAGGAGAGGGAGAGGTCTCGAAGATGAAGGGGTGCCGGGCAGACTGGTCACCCGGCCTGGCGGCTGCTGTCCGGGGCAAGGGAGGGGGCGCCGGAGCGGCTGCCTGGTCAGGGCGGCTGCACTCGGCTCCGGGCGCCCAGCGGCTGCTACTCGGCTAACTCGGTCGTGTCCGCGGTGCCGTCGCACGGTGCGCCGCTGCTGTCGCGCACGACCAGGGACGGCTCCAGCAGAAGGCGCTCCGGCGGTGCGTCTGGCGCGGCGATCCGCGCCAGCAGCAGCCGTACGCACTCCCGGCCGACCTCCTCCAGCGGCTGGGCGACGGAGGTCAGTGCGGGGAAGAGGTTCTCGGCGGTCGGCGAGTCGTCGAAGCCGACCACGGCGACATCGCGGCCGGGGGCGGCGCCGCGCTCGCGCAGCGTCTGGTAGCAGCCGAGGGCCAGCATGTCGCTGGCCGCGATCACGGCGGTCGCGCCCGCGTCCAGGAGCGGTTTCACGGCGGTGCGGGCCGCGTCGATGTCACCCACCGTCTGCGCGCGCCGCCCGCGGGTCGGCAGTCCGTGCCGGCGCATGGCCCGCTGCCAGCCCTCGGCACGGTCGTCACCGGAGCCGGAGCCGCGTTCCCAGCCCAGGAAGGCGATCTTGCGATGCCCGAGGGCGACCAGGTGCTCGACCGCGGCGTCCGTGCCCGAGGCGCCGTCGACGTCGACCCAGTCGCCGATCTGCCGCCCCGACCAGATTCGGCCGAAGGCGACGAACGGTACACCCCGCTTGGCGAGCCACGCCTGGCGCGGGTCGTTGCGGGCGGTGCCGCTGAGCACGAAGCCGTCGACCTCGTGCTGGTCCAGCAGTTCCTCGTACCCCTGAAGGGTCGGGCCGCCGGGCGGGCAGGCGAACAGCAGGATCCGGTATCCGGCCTCATCGGCGGCCTGCGACAAGGCGTGCAGGAACCGGTCCAGGACCGGGTTGCTGCTCAGTGTGGGCAGGATGCCGTAGCCGATCAGCTTGCTGGAGCGGGTGCGGAGCGTCTGCGCGGCGCGGCTGGGGCGGTAGCCCATCTCCTCGATCACGCGGCTCACCCGCTCCAGGGTCTCGGGACGCAGCATGCCGGGCGAGTTGATCGCGTTCGACACGGTCTGCGGGGAGACCCCGGCCCGGGCGGCGACCATCGCGAGGGTCACCGGGCCGTTCTTGGCCGAGGCAGTGTTCTTGGCGCGGGGCATGCGGCTCTCCGGCTTGCTGAGGAGATGTGGGTCGGTTTTAGCGTTCCAAAAGCGTTGTCATCGCTCTGACGTTTGACTTAGTGTCCTTTGAACGATCTAACGCTGAGAGGTTCTACTTCCTTGGACACCACTGTCAAGACCCAGGACACCAACGGCTCGGTCACGGCGCCCTCCTCCGCGACCGGCGGCCTGCAGCCGTTCCTGCATGACGCGGTCGTCACACTGCACGCGCCGAGCCTCGTGATCTCGAGAGAAGACGGGCAGCTCAGCGGGGGTGCGGACGGCTTCTACCACGGCGACCGACGGGCGCTTTCCCGGCTGACCGTCACCGCCGAGGGCATCGCTCTGGCGCCCGTTCAGGGCGGGCTGCGGGGCGCGGACCGCGCCGGCTTCCGGGCGGTCCTGCGCGGGCTCGGCGAGGTGACACCGGACCCGGCCGTCGCCCTGCACCGCCGCCGCAGCACCTCCGACGGCCGCTTCGAGGAGGTCTTCGAGGTCACCAACGCGGGCGGCGAGCACGTCCGCCTCCGGCTGACGGTGAGCGCGGGCACGGACCTCGCCACCATGGAGCAGGTCAAGTCGGGACACGTCATCGCGGAGGCGTCGCCGCAGGTCGCGGACGGCGACACCGTCGGCCTCGCCTGGTCCACGGACGACTTCACCGTACGACTGGCCGCCGAGCCCGCACCGGACGCGCTTCAGGTGCCGACGGGCGAACTGTCCTACGACATCGACCTCAAGCCCGGCACATCGTGGACGGCGACACTGACCTGCACCGCCACCTACGCGGACGGCGACCAGTTCCCGGCGCCGCCCGCGGGCCGACTGCCCTGGCGCATCCCCGTGCTGCGCAGCGCGGACCGTCGCTTCGACCGGTGGCTGGAGCAGTCCCTCGCCGACCTGGACCGGCTGCGCCTGACGGACCCGCGGTCGCCCGACCCGGACCGCCCGGACCAGTTCCTGGCCGCCGGCGCCCCCTGGTTCCTGACCCTCTTCGGCCGCGACTCGCTCTGGGCCGCCCGCATGCTCCTCCCGCTCGGCACCGAGCTCGCCGCCGGAACCCTGCGGACACTCGCCCGGCGCCAGGGCCTGGTCACCGACTCGGCCACGGAGGAGCAGCCGGGCAAGATCCTTCACGAAGTGCGCCGCGACACCCTCCAGATCGCGGACCGCCTCTCCCTCCCGCCGGTGTACTACGGCACGGTGGACGCCACACCGCTGTGGATCACCCTGCTCCACGACGCCTGGCGCTGGGGTCTGGCCCCGGAGGAAGTCGAACTACTGCTGTCCCACGCCGAGTTGGCGCTCGCGTGGATGCGTGACCAGGCAGACGCCAGTGGTGACGGGTTCCTCAAGTACGTCGACCAGACCGGCCACGGCCTGTCCAACCAGGGCTGGAAGGACTCCGACGACTCCATCCGCTACCGCGACGGCCGCCGCGCCCACGCTCCGATCGCGCTGTGCGAGGTCCAGGCGTACGCCTACGAGGCCGCACGCGCCGGAGCTGCGCTGCTGCGCGCGTTCGGCCGCCCGGGCGCGGACGCCTGGGAGGACTGGGCGGACCAGCTGGCCGCCCGCTTCCGGGCGTGTTTCTGGGTGGAGGACGAGAAGGGTCCGTACCCGGCGGTCGCGCTCGACGGCGACGGCAGGCCGGTCGACTCGGTCACCTCTGGCTTCGGCCACCTCCTGGGCACGGGCCTGCTCAACGCGGAGGAGAGTGCGCTGCTGGCCGCCCGGATCGCCGGGCCCGACCTCGACGCGGGGCACGGTCTGCGCACTTACAGCAGCGACGCGGTGGGCTACAACCCGTACGGCTATCACGTCGGTTCGATCTGGCCGCACGACACCGCGATCGCCGTACACGGCCTGATCAGGGCCGGCTTCCCGGACGCCGCGGCATCCCTGGCCGACGGCCTGTTGACGGCGTCGGCAGCATTCGACGCCCGCCTGCCCGAACTCTTCGCAGGCCACGGCACCGAGGCGGGCCCCGGCCCGGCCCCCTATCCAGCGTCCTGCCGTCCCCAGGCGTGGGCGGCCGCGTCCTCGGTCCTCGTGCTTCAAGCGGCCTTGGGCCTGAACGCGGACGTCCCGGGCGGCACGGTCACCGTGGCCTCCACGTTCGCCCGGAACTACGGACCGCTGTCCCTGAACGGGTTCCAGGTCGATGGGAACCGACTGGACGTCACGGTGACAGCGGACGGAGCAGCGCAGGTGACGCCACCGGGGGAGTTGGTCGTGACCATGGCCTGATGTGACTGAGCGCGCTACGTGGTGCTGGCCGCCCATCCGGACACGCGGTCAGAACCCGCTACATGGCCATCACATGACGAGGGCGGGGTCGGAAACCCCGCCCGCTACTCATGAAATCCCAGGTCAGAGCCACACCAGGCAATAAGGCTGATGCCCCGCCTCATGCAGCCGATGCGAGAAGTCCTGCCACTCATGAAGCCGATTGAGGGCGGGAGGGTGCTGGCCTGGGGTTTCTTGGCGATGTGTGCGCTGACCAGGGGAAACGTCTCTCCGTAGTTCTCACTGGTCTACGCCGTTTCCCGGGCTCATGTGCCCTGGATGTGCCCTCGGGCTCGATACGAGCGACTTGTGCGTGCCGGCTCGACAGCCGACTCGCCGTTCTCTGAGTGTGGTTCAGTCCCGGAGGTCTTGGACCATCACCGCGTACACGGGTGAGTCGGCGAATGGTTGTTGCTCGCCGACTTTGGAGTACCCCCACGACTCATAGAGTTCCTGCACCTTGGGGTGGGTGACGTCGACCAGGAGCACGGCGAGGTCTTCCGTACGTTCCTTGAGCAGCGCCTCGTGCAATCGCTCGGAGATGCCCTGCTTGCGCCAGCCGGGGCGGACCATCACCTCGGACACGGCATAGGTAGAGGTGTAGCCGTTGTTCGGCTCGTAACCCGTGGAGCGCCACCACTCCCGGCCAGGGGCGAGCTGGGCGCCGTAGGCGAAGCCGACGGGTTCCTCTCCGTCGTAGGCCACGACACAGGAGAAGCCCTCCATGCCGCTCCAGTGGTCGACGAACCAGGCGAAGCGCTGGTGGAAGGGGTCGTCCATCTGGTCGGCGTAGGCGTCGGCGTGTACGTCGATGAGCATCTGCCGGAAACCTTCGGGGAGGTTTCCGTGCTGGAAGTGACGTAGGTCGGTCACGCTCGACTCCATTCGGTTCGCATTCGGTCTGCCCAGTCTCGTGCGCAGGAGGTGGAAGGGGACAGGGCGAACAGGCCCCGGTGGAAGTCGCCGATGAGCGTGCGCATACGGCCGGGCAGGGGATCGCCATCCATGATGGTGAAGACGTCGGCGGCTGTCACTGTGGCTTGTTCGGCGTCGCCCTGGTGCAGTTGCGCGAGAGCAAGTTGGGCCGTTGCGAGCGCCCTGTTGCGCCGGAAGGTTGTCGGGATCTTGGCCAGGGCGCGGTGAGCCATGGCTTCGGCGTGGGCGTGGTGTCCGCTGTTGTAGTGGACGATGGCGGCGAGGTGATCGAGTTCGGCCTGGCCGTAGAAAGCTGTCCAGCGCGGGCGCTCGCGTTCCGGAGTCTTGGTGAAGGCGTCCTGGGCCGATCCGAGGGATCGCCCAGCGATGCGGCCATCGCCGAGTGCCGCGTAGGCGAGGGCGGCGCGGATACGACCCAGGGAGTCGAAGAACGGGTCACGTCGAGCGGCCGGGGAGGCTTGTGCGGCCTGAGCTGCCGCGAGAGCTTCCGGCCAGTTCTGGCGCTGGTAGGCGAGCATGGACAGGTTGACCCACACCCGCATTTCGGTGGGGCCGTCCTGGGATAGGCCGGCGTACGTCGCGGATTCGTTCAGGTGCCGTTGCGCCTGGTCGAGGTTGCGGGCGTCGATGCAGGACCAGGCCGCGATGGTGGAGTATTCAGCGGCCAGCGCGTACAGAGCTCGGCGGACGCGTTCGCCGGCGTTGCGCTGCTGCAACTCCAGTACGCCGTCGCGGCCTTTCATTGCCGCCTTCTCCAACTCCGCGTGACCACCCTGGCGGTCGTCGGCTGCGACGAGGGCGTTCATCCCGGTGGCGGCTCGAGCCACATCTGACATGCCGACCGCGCGGCGCTGGGCGATCTGGGGAACCGCGGCGGCTGCGGTCCCGGTGGCCGAAGCGATGAAGGTGCGACGCCGCACAGGGTCCTCCTGCGGGTGGTGCATGGTGCGTGGTGCGCTGAACCCTAAGTCCTCGACGGGGCACCCGAACACCCACTCCAGCGCGGCGCATGTACGGCTGATGGGGCGGCGGGACGTTCCGTTGAGCAGGTTGCGGACGGTGCGGGCGGAGACATCGCCGGGTCTGCCGGTGATCTCTGCCAGCGCAGTGTTCATCCGACCAGCCAATTCATCCTGGGTGAGGCCGAGTTCCTCCAGCCGGCTCTTGAGGATGGCGTTCGCTCCCATGCCACCGACCGTAGACCGGCAGTCACCGACTGAACCAGACCCCAGGTCACGGGAATGCAAAGTCTTCCGGTTCGAGGCGGCGGTGGGAGCACGACCTTTCCTGTTCCTCTCGGGCCACAGGCGGTTGACTCGGTATCAGCCCGTCGAGGTCCTGATTCCCCCTTCCTCGACGGCTTGGAGGAGAGCCCGCCCCCGGCGCCACCCCGTCGCGGGGGCGGGCGTCCACCCCGGAGGGATGTTCCTGTGACCATGACCGCAGCCCGACCTACTGCGACCGGCGCCCCCGGTTACACCGAGACGATGCCGTGCGAGCCGGAATCCGCTCGCCGGGCCCGCCTGCTCGTCTCCGCAGCCCTAAGCACTTGGGGCATAGGCGAGTTGGCTGAGGCCGGGGTGCAGATTGTGGCCGAGCTGGTCAACAACGCAATCGACCACACTCGGTGCCGGAACGTCCGTGTCCTGGTCACGCGTCCAACCCAGGGCGTGGTGCGTATCGGCGTCGCCGACACATGCAGGGAAGGCCCCGAGCTGGGCAGCCCCGACGACGACGCCGAGGAGGGGCGCGGCCTGCTCCTGGTGGAGGCCCTCAGCTGGAGATGGGGATACGACCGGAAGCGCTGGGGCAAGGTCGTGTGGGCCGAGCTGGAAGTGCCGGCCGAGTGCTGAGGCCCCGGGTGTCCTTACGTCTGATGGATGCCGACGAGCTGGTGGACGATCCCAGCCCAGAGGCGTGTGTAGAACTCACCCTCGGTCCCTTCCGTGCCACGAGCGACCCCGGCACCGAGATATTCGCCGCGCCCCTGCGCATCACGCCCGTGGATCTCCTCCGGCTGCACATGGAGTCGGACCTTGCGCTCGGGGAAATCCGAGCCGAGGCCACAAGGGCGGAGACCGAGTATCAGCGGCGACTTAGCCGCTGGCACGAGGAGGGCCGAGCGGCGGTCGAGGGCAGGGAGCCGGAGGTGACACTCCTCGTGCGTGTGCTTGAGGGACTCCGTCGGCAAGTTGTCGCGCCGGTCTGACACCGCTCCGAGGCGACCGGCGCTTGACAACTCCCGCTGGGCGCCTCGATGTCCGATGCGCTTGGTGAGCGAGCAAGGCAGTCGAGACACAGGCACTATCCGTAGAGAAAGGAAGACCGTGTTCAACTACATGGACCGATTCCCTACCGGCAGCCCGCTGCCACAGGGACACCTGACCGCCGCTCCTTGGGGCCTGCGTCGCATCGCCCCGTACCCGTCCGTCGAGGCCCCGGACTACGTGGCGGTGGAGCTGGACCCGGCGACCCAGACCGCCCGGTACTTGGACGCGTCCGGAGCGCCCACCATGTCGCCGGGGCATGGCACATCTTCCGGTACCAATCCGTCCACCGGCACCACGGGCCAGGGCGACCGTAACAGCGACTCCCCTGACAGCGACACGGGGAACGACACCGACCAGTGACTCCAGTGGCGAACGACGATCGTCCGGTCCTGGTTGTCACAAACCTTGACGACCCGACCACGGACATCGTGATCAGCGAGCTGCACGACCGGGGTGTCCCGGTCGTGCGGTTCGACTCCGGTGACTTCCCCGCCACCCTGTCGTGCTCCGCCTCGATCGGCGACACCGACAGGTGGCGTGGAAGCGTGCAGACCCTGAGCAGGCGTGCCGACCTGGGCGCCGTGAGGTCGATGTACTACCGTCGCCCCTCTGGGTTCGCCTTCCCTCACCTCGACAGGCAGGAAGAGCGGTTCGCCATCGCGCAGGCCCGCTACGGGCTGGGTGGCATCCTCACTTCGCTGCCCGGCTGTCTGTACATCAATCACCCCAACCGCATCGGCGACGCCGAGTACAAACCGTCCGGACTCGCGGCCGCAGCGGCGGCCGGCTTCACCCTGCCGCCCACGCTGATCACCAATGTGCCTGACGACGCGCGGGCGTTCATCAAGGGTCACGGCCCGGCCATCTTCAAACCCATCTCGGTCCCGCTCTACCTGGTCGACGGCAAGGCCCAGACGGTTCCCGTGACTGAGGTGACCACCGACGAGATCGACGACGCGGTGGCCGGCACCATGCACCTGTTCCAGAAGTGCGTGGACAAGGTCGCGGACGTCCGGGTGACGGTCATCGGCGAACAGATCTTCGCGGTGCGAATCGACTCCGGTCTCCTCGACTGGCGCACCGACTACGGCACCCACACCTACACGCCCGTCACCACGCCGCCTGAGGTGGAGCGCGCCATGCGTGCCTACCTGAAGCACTTCGGGCTTGTCTTCGGGGCGTTCGACTTCGCCTTGACCGACTCCGGCGAGTGGGTCTTCATCGAGTGCAATCCTTCGGGGCAGTGGGCTTGGATGGAGCCGCCGACCGGTCTGCCCATGACCGCGGCACTCGCCGATCTCCTGGAAGGAGGACTCCGTGGCTAGTGAGCCCCATGCCGAGACAGCGGCAGCCGACTTCCGACGCCAACTGGCAGCCGGACTGGAGAAGGACGGCTGGCTGCGCTCGCCGGAGTGGCGGGCAGCCGTTGAGGCAGTACCCCGCCACGTGTTCATCCCGCGCTTCTACCGCGAGAGCGACGGCCCGGGTGTCACCACCTGGGAGCCGGTCACCGAGACGAACGTCGGCCAGGACGCGTGGCTCCGCCTCATCTACTCCGACGAGACGTGGATGACCCAGTTCGACGGCCGGGACATCGACTGGGCCGATCCGAAGCCGATCAGCAACGCGGTCCCGACCTCATCGTCCACTCTGCCGAGCCTCGTAGTCCGGATGCTCGAAGACCTGGATGTGCACGAGGGCATGAGCGTGCTGGAGATCGGGACAGGCACCGGCTACTCGACGGCACTGATGTGCCACCGGCTCGGCAGTGAGGCCGTGACCTCGATCGAGACGGACGAAGGTGTGGCACGGCGAGCCCGCGAGGCTCTCGCGAGGTCCGGCTATACCCCTGACCTGGTGGTGGGGGACGGCCGCGTCGGCCACCTCGACGGAGCCCCCTACAACCGGCTGATCGCCACGTGCGGTTTCCGGAACATCCCCCCTGCCTGGCTGGAGCAAGTGCCGCCCGGCGGCGTCATCCTGACCACTCTGCGCGGCTGGATGCGCTCCCTCGGCCTGGTGAAGCTCATCGTCACCGGCGACAGCGCGAGCGGCTGGTTCAGCGAGGACGACCCGAGCTTCATGATCGCCCGCCAGCAGGATGCGCCGGAGAGCCTCGGCATGGTGCCGGGGCCCGACGATGGCACGAAGCGGAAGGTCACGCACGGGCCGGAAGTCCTCACCGGTTCGGGGCCCGGCTTCATGGCACAACTCGCGGTGCCAGATGCCCGCTTCTTCTCCATGCCGGTCGATGGCGGACCGGTGAGCACGTTCGTGCTGGACGGCGGCACTGATTCGTTCGCCGTCCTCGCTCCCACGGACAGTGGCTGGGAGGTCCGCCAGGGTGGCCGGCGCCGACTCTGGGATGCGGTCGAGTCGGCGGTGGCCACCTGGGAGGAGTACGGCTCACCGAGCACTGCCGCGTTCGGGGTGACGGCATCCCGCGATGCGCAGGTGGTCTGGCTCGGGAACCCGAACGGCCCTCAATGGCCGCTTTCCGCCTCGTGATCAACGCCGCCGAGCTTGATGCTCCTGCGAAGGCCGTACGGCTGGGCGCTCTGGCACATGGCGGGCATTTGCTGCCTGCGCTCTCGGTCCCGGCGCGTGGCGTTCGCCGAGGCGGCGGATGCGCCAGGTCAGGGCTCGGGCGGGGCTGCGGGCGTCGTCCAGGGTGCGCTGGCTGAGGGCTTGGTCGAGCACGGTGGTCACAGTGTGACCGGCGGTCTCTGCGTCGGCGAGCACGGTGGTGAGGGCGTCCCAGGCAGGGTCGTTGAGGATGCGGTCGGCGTGCTCGGGGACTACCTGTTGCAGATGGTGGGCGTAGCGACGCTTGGTCTGCAGACTGGGTGCCCGGCTGACGAGGCCGACCAGGACCGGTTCGGCGATCTGCGCGTATGCCGCGTGCAGGTGGACCAGAGTCTCTTCGGCTGCTGCCTCTTGTTGCGTGTGCTGGCGGGTGCGGTGCCAGTGCAGGGCGTAGGCGACCGCGGTGAGAGCGACGTCCAGCAGCATCGCCAGCCCGGCACCGTCCCCGTTCCGTACGGGGTCGTTCCAGATGACTTGGACGCTTCGGCGCAACACGCGGGCGCTGGCGTGGTCGGCGGCGACGCGGGAGCGGGTGGCGCGCTCGAAGGCAACGGCGGCCCTTTCGAGTTCGGCCCGTGCTGCGGCTGGGGCGGTGCGCGGGAGCAGGGCGAGTGCTCCGCCGAGCGCGGCGATTTGCCCTTGGGCCGCGCCGTCGTTGCCGTGGGTGAGGTGATGGGGGATGCGTTCCGTGGCGGCGGTGGCCTGGTGCCAGGGGTTGCCGGGACGGACGTTGACCGGCTTAAGACCGGTGACGGCGAGATGCTTGCGGATCTTGGGCAGGGAGAGGTCGCTGGAGAGGGTGGAACCGGCGTACCAGATGGGTTCCTTCTGCTTGTTGACGTCGCCGGGCAGGGAGACGCTGTAGCCGGTCACGTCACCGGATGGCTCGGTCTTCGGCCGCACCTTCACGTCAGTCGCCTCCAGCAGGGCGAAGAACTCGGCCTCGGTGGAGGCGGCGGCCATCGCGCGGCGGACACGCAGGCGCAGGATCTCGCGGGACGTGGCGTCGTGGCCAAGGCGCCTGGCCTTGAAGACTTCCTTGCTGGTGGGGCGCTTGGCAGCGGTGCCGTCGCCGGGCTTCAATCGGCGGAGCCCGTAGTCGATTTCGATCTGGCGGGCTTCCTTCTGAACGGCACGGATGTCGTGGTCGCGTTCGGGGCGTCGGCCGTCCTGGCGGATGAGGGTGGCGGCGATATGGATGTGGTCGTCGGCGTGCCGTACGGCCACCCAGCGGCAGGCTTCCGTGTCTCCGGCGGGGGCGATGCCGGCTGCGGCCACGACCCGGCGGGCGATCTCCGCCCACTGGGCGTCGGTCAGGATCGGATCCTCGGGAGCAGCGCGGACCGGACAGTGCCAGACGGTCGTCTTGGGTGCCCGGCGGCCCAGCATGGCCACCGGCTGGTCGAGCTGCGTGTGGAGCTGCTTCTCCACCTCCTTGGGGTCGCGGTGAGGACTGCGGCCGGGGTCGGGTGCGAAGTCGTTCCAGGACGCCACCAGGTGCGGGTCGACGTGTTCGTTGGCGGTGCCCTTGCCGAAGAGGTAGGCGATCAGACGGCGGGTGTCGCCCTGGCCGAGGATGATCTTCGGTATCACCGGCTCACCGCCCCTCTACGACCTGGGCGACTGCGGTATCGACGGCGGCGATGGCCGCTTCGACGCGTTCCAGGAGGCGGTGGACGGTGTCGGCCTGGGGCCAGGCGCCGTCCTTGTGGAGGTGCCAAGTGAGCTGGTTGAGGTTGTTGCCGAGGCCGCCGAGCTGTCCGTTGGCGGCCATCAGCGCCTTGACCGTGGCGCGGTAGTCGGCTACGGCTGCGGTGGGGTCCTCGGCGCGGGCGGCGGCCAGGGATGCCTCGGCGACGTAACCGCCGACCGGCATCCGACTGATGTCGGCGGCGCGGGCGAGTTCGGCGAACTCGCTGTCGCTGTAGCGGGGATGGACTCGGCGCTCACGCAGACGCGACTGACGCAATCGGCGGCGCGGCGCGGACGGCTGCACAGTGCGCGACGACGACTTGGTCTCGTCCCCTTCCTCGGTCGGTCCCCCCGGGCCGGCCGACTCCGGCGCCCCTGCGCCGGATCCCTCCGTCTCCCCAGGGGCGGGGGCCGGGTAAGGACTCCTTACCCGACAACTTGCTGTGCTGTCTGGGGCTGAGGTGGTGTGCGTCCGCTGTTGAGCTGTGGGGAGTTCGTGGTGCTGTTCGTGCATGAGGGTGCTCCGGTGGTGAGGGGAACGGGAGATGCGTCACGTGCGTCGCATGCGTCCCATGCCTGGTCAGCACAGGTACGGACACTCGGGCAGGTACGGAGATGTCCGTCCCGGTGAGGACATCCGTCCCCGCGCTGACCTGCGCGGGGACGGATGCGACGCAGTGATACGGCCCCAGGGGGAGGCGGGTCAGTGGGCGCGTTTGGGGCCGGCGGGGCCGCCGGGCGGGCCGATGGGCAGATGACCCGCCGGTGCGCTGGGTGGCCTGCCCTGGGCCGGGCGCGCGGGCGTGGCGTCGTGCGCGGGGACGGGTGCCGTCTCGGCGAGGTCGGGGCAGTGGCGGGCCCAGCTGTCGAGGAACCGGTTACGGGCGTACCCCTTGGCCTGCCTGCCCTTGTCGAACCGGTAGTTGGCCGGGCGGATGTCGAAGTCCCGCAGCATTCTGCTCAGGTGGTAGGCGTTGAGCCCGTTGGCGCCGTGCTCTGCCCAGGGTGCGTCGGGGTCCTGGAGCAGGGCGGTGACCAGATCCAGGGAGGACAGAGCTTCGGGGTTGCCGTGTGCCTCGAAGATGCGGTGGATATCGCGCAGCAGCCGCGTCTTCAGGTTGGTCTGCTCGTCCTGTACGGCCTCGAACCGGGTCATCGCCACGCAGGCCGCACGGGCACTGGCGGGCCACTGGCCGCCAGCCAGGTCGGCGATGATCACCAGCGGCTCCCAGGTGTCCGCCGCCCGGTCCTCCACCGGCATCGTCGGCGCCATGCGGCCAGCCGTGCCGCGCAGCGGGCCCAGCCAGGCGGCCAGCTTGTCCCGCAGCGCGTTCAGCTCCGGTGCGGCGTAGCGCGAGCGGAACGGGGTCACCTTGTCGCCCGGCTTGCGCTTTTGCATGCGGAGCACGACCGCCCGGTCCGTGATCGTGTCGGGCAGGTCGCCGATCGAGGCCAGTGCAGCCATGGCGAAGGTCGGATACGGGGTCGGCTTGTGCTCCGGACCGGAGATGCGCCAGGCGGGCCGGTTGCGCTGGTGTCCGGCGTTCAGCAGGCCGCGCAGTTCCTCGTTGTCGCCAGCCTTGCTGAAGATGGTGTCGGCCTCGTCCACCAGGATCGTGCGCGGGTTCTTTCCGATGACGCGGAAGAGCACCGCCGTGGACATGTTCACCGTCATGATCGGCTGATGGACGGTCTCGTGGAGCACGTCCAGCACACGGGACTTGCCGCAGCCCTTCGTCGGGCCTACGACCGCCAGACGCGGCGCGTGCTGCAGAACGGTCTGGATGTGCGTGGCCGCCACCCACAGGGTGACTGCTGTCAGCGCCTCGTCACTGGGCAGCACGACGTACTTGCCGATCGCCGCCCGTAGCTCGTCCAGCAGTTCCGCACCCTTACCGGAACCCCGTTCCCCAGGGTCTGCCGGTCCCCGAGGAGGCCGGGAGCTGGTCCCGTGATCCGGTCCCCGTGCGTCGACGGGACCGGTCCCCTCCTGCTGGGCGGTTCCCGCCAGGGGGTTGTCGGGCCCCAGCGACTGGTGGGGACCGTGATCACGGTCCCCATTGCGGTCCCCTGGTGCAACTGCGGTCTCTTGGGGACCGGTCCCCATTTTGGCGCCGCTGACCTGCGGGTTTGCGCCGGATGTCGATACGGGGACCGGGAAGTGCGGGGATCGATCAGCCGGCACGTCGCGGGGACGGTCCCCAACAGCGGCATCAGCAGACGGCTGGGGACGGTCCCCGTGTGCTTCCACATCCGCCGAGTGTTCGACGGTCCTCGACGCCGGGGGCCGTGTGTCCGCCTGATCCCTGCGACGCCAGGGGACGCCCTCGCCGGGGACCGCGGGAGTGGGCCAGCCGGTCGGGGAGGTGTTGGCGGAGCTGGGGGACGTAGAGTCCTCCATAGGCGTTCCTTTCCGGTGAGAGGCAGGACGGGCAAGGTCCCGCCCCTCACCAGCTCATTCGTTCAGAGATGGGCGATCAGTTGGGAAGTCTTCGGCCCTCGGCGTTGGCGCGCCGGGGGCCACTTCGTTGTCCGCGCCAGACGCGCGGTCAGGCCGTGAGGTCGTACGACGTCTGGGCATCCAGCCACGCGTCCACCTCCCGCCAGCGGTAGCGCAGGTGACGGCCGACCTTGTGGACGCTGGGGCCGATGCCCCGGTACTTCCACTGGTAGAGGGTCTTCACCGGTACCCCGAGGTACGCGGCCACGTCGGCGGGAGCGGCGAGCTGGTCACGCTCGGCGCCGGCAAGGCGCGGGGAGTTGTTCGGCAATGAGGTCTCCATATAGGAATCAGGGTTTTGGATGGCAGGCGTGGGCAACACAGCCAAACCACCTGGGAAACGTCCAGAGTGAATTCTGAAACCCCCGGCTACTTCCCTCGGCGTCGCCAGGGAAGACCAAAACAGTAAGGGCGGATCCCCGGTTGCCGAAATCGCTCCCACGGAAGCCGAAATTTTCTGGGGAGGAGCAACTGGATGAAGTGCCGGAATCCGGTACCTCAGCAGCTCAGAGGCGGCGTCCAGCGCTGAGAAGTGACGTGACCAGTCCAGCGGACATTGCATCCAATAGTTGCTCAAATCGCCCACTTCTTTGACGCGGAGGGAAGGTAGCACAACCTCCCTGCCGAAACAGCTCGTGATGTGCCGGAATTCGACGAGACGAACACCACTTCGCCCTCGGGCGACTTTTGGAGAGTTTAAGAACTAACTCTTGCCATGACGGCCGACTGCGAGTTACAGCTATTTGTCATGCCCAACCGACCTATCGAAATAGGCCCCTCCGGCCTCCACACCGCCCGCGCTATCGAGCACTACGCCTCGTGCGCAGCCTGCCCCAGCACCAGCTCGCGACCCCGCCCGCAGCCCTGCTGCTCCCGTAGCTGACGCGCATCGCCACGCCCTACGCCACCGCCCAGTCCCCTAACCCCATCCAGGAGGCCCTTCTTGGCTGACGTGTACGACCGCTGGCACAAGTCCCACCCCAAGCCCGCCGAGGCCGAGTGCGGCGAACACAAGAGCCGTACGAAGCGGATGGTCCCCACGGCTGATCACGGCATCGGCAAGCGCTGGCAGGTCCGTTACCGCGACCTGGACGGCCGCCAACGCAAGCAGAACTTCCACACGAAGGCCGAGGCGGACAACCGTGCCGCCGAGGTGGACGTCGAGATCCGGCGCGGTTCCTACGTCGTCCCTGCCGAGACGAAGCAGACGCTAGGCGCCTACGCGCAGAAGTGGCTCGACGCGAACTCCGTCGGCCCCACGACCGCGCTCCGCTACGAGGCGACCGTCCGCAACCACATCGTGGAGCACCTCGGTCGGCGCGAGCTGCGGTCCCTCAACCAGCCCTCGATCATTCAGGGTTGGATCCGCACGCTCCAGGATGCGGAACTGGAAGTGTCGACGATCGAGGGCATCTTCGACATCCTCTCCAGCATCCTCGGCATGGCCGTGGAGGACGGGCTGCTGCCGAAGAACCCCTGCAAGTCGAAGTCGGTCAAGCTGCCGACGGCGACCAAGAAGAAGGTCATCCCTTGGCCGTTGGAACGCGTACGTGCGGTCGTCGCCGGGCTCCCGAAGCGCTTCCAGGCCGGTGGCAATCTCGCCTTCGGCTGCGGCCTGCGCCAGGGGGAGGTGTTCGGCTTCGCAGTCGACGACATCGACTTCAAGGGTGGCTGGATCCACGTCAACCGCCAGGTGCGGCTGGTCGGTACGAAGCCTGTCTTCGCCCTGCCCAAGGGCAACAAGATCCGGTCAGTGCCCCTGCCGGCCCAACTCGCCGCCACCGTCAGGGCCCACATGAAGGAGTTCCCGCCCGTCGCCGTCACGCTGCCCTGGGCCAAGCCGGACGGCGAACCGAAGACCTTCCGTCTCCTCTTCGTGGACGAGAAGAGCCGGGCCTACAACCGCAGCGTCTTCAACATGGGTGCCTGGAAACTCGCCCTGGCCGCCGCCGGCGTGATCCCTCCGCGCGAGCGCGGAGCGCGCTACC
This sequence comes from Streptomyces sp. NPDC050211, assembly GCF_040656035.1. NCBI lineage: Bacteria > Bacillati > Actinomycetota > Actinomycetes > Kitasatosporales > Streptomycetaceae > Streptomyces > Streptomyces sp. NPDC050211. The sequence goes on along the minus strand of NZ_JBFALC010000002.1, from coordinate 337,233 downwards.
TCCAGGCGGCCCCGGAAGACGGTATGCACGCCCTCCGGCACGCCTACGCCTCCGTACTCCTGGACGCGGGGGAGAGCATCAAGGCGCTCTCCGAATACCTCGGTCACTCGGACCCGGGCTTCACGCTGCGGACGTACACGCACCTACTGCCATCCAGCGAGACCCGCACCCGCAAGGCGATCGACGACGCCTTCACGGAAACGGAAACGGAAGCGGGGACGGGAGCCGAGGCGGAAGACAACGGCGACCCACCCGTCGCCCAGGGCGCATCAGTGCCCCCAGTAAAATCAATGTGCCCTCAATGTGCCCTGGCCGCCTGACGGCCCCTCCCCGGCACCAAAAAGGGCGAGGCCCGAAGACCCCGCCCGATCCGCAAGAAACCCCAGGTCAAGGCCACACCAGGCAATACGGCTGATGCCCCGCCTCGTGGAGCCGATGGCTGAAGTCCTGCCACTCATGCAGCAGTTGGTACACATTGAACGCATCCCGGGGCCCGCCCCGGTCCGGCACAGTCGACCAGATGAACGCTGCCGCGCCCACCGCCTCCTCGCCGATTCCGCGAAGGGGATCCACGACGGTCATGGGGAGTTTGACGACGGCGTAGTCGGGGTGGAGGACGACCAGTTCCAGGGGTGGGACCTTGTGGAGGGGGACGCCCTCGATGCCCGTGAGTACCATCGCGGCCATCGTCTCGGGCTTGATCTTGGTGAACATGCCGTTCATGCCGAGCTCGTCGCCGCCGAGTTCCTCGGGGCGCATCGAGATCGGGACGCGGGCCGCGGTCGCGCCGTCAGGTGCGCCGAAGTACTTGTACGTCACCCCCACCCGACCACCATTCCTGCTCCCCGCCCGCAGCCGCTCGACCCGCTGGTCGAGCCGCTCGGGTTCCTGTCCACCCTGTGCGTGCCGTGATTCGGCCGCTTCCTCCGCCTCGCGCCGGTGCCTGCCCCCTCGGGCACGTCGAGGACCCAGGTCGTCAGTCCCCTCGCCCACTCCGCCACCGCGATGCATATCTCCACCCGACTGCTTTTCTAGGACGCGTGGCCCCCGCCGCGCAACCCGATCATCGTGTCAGTGACCTCCCCCACGGCCGCCCGCCGAAACGTGCGTTGAAACACCTGTCCGCAGGATCTTCGCAGCCCCTGAACAAGCCTCGCCACAGCATGGCCGGTGAGGGCTCCCCTATGACATACGTACGGGATCCCCGTTTGAGCTGTGTGTATCAGGTCTCAGTTTCGCAGACGGGGAGACGGGTGGGGGACCACGTCCGGTTCCGCCGCCGCCTACCCTGAGGAGGTCACCAGGAGAAGCCCAGGAAATCGGAGAAGGTCGGAGAAGTCGCCGGACATGAGTGAACTGCCTTATTCATACGATGCGCCTGTCTCGCAGGCTCTGTTCGACCGTGCGGCCGCCGTCACGCCCGGCGGTGTGAACTCGCCGGTACGCGCCTTCCGGGCGGTGGGCGGGACACCCCGGTTCATGGTGTCCGGCCACGGGCCCTACCTCACCGACGCCGACGGGCGCGACTACGTCGACCTGGTCTGTTCCTGGGGCCCCATGATCCTCGGGCACTCCCACCCCGAGGTCATCGCCGCCGTCCAGGACGCCGTATCCCGCGGTACGTCCTTCGGTACGCCCGGCGAGGGCGAGGTCGCGCTCGCCGAGGAGATGGTCGCCCGGATCGAGCCGCTGGAGCAGGTGCGGCTCGTGTCGTCCGGCACCGAGGCCACCATGTCCGCCATCCGGCTCGCCCGCGGATTCACCCGGCGCACCAAGGTGATCAAGTTCGCCGGGTGTTACCACGGTCACGTCGACTCGCTCCTCGCCGCCGCGGGGAGCGGCGTGGCCACCTTCGCCCTGCCCGACACCCCCGGCGTCACCGGCGCCCAAGCCGGCGACACCATCGTGCTGCCGTACAACGACCTCGAAGCCGTACAGGAGGCCTTCCACCGGCACCCCGGCGAGATCGCCTGCGTGATCACCGAGGCCTCGCCCGGCAACATGGGTGTGGTGCCTCCGGGGCCCGGGTTCAACCAGGGGCTGAAGGACGCCTGCCGCGAGAACGGCGCCCTCTACATCTCCGACGAGGTCATGACCGGCTTCAGGACCAGCAGGGCCGGCTGGTACGGCATCGACGGCGTCCGGCCCGACCTGATGACCTTCGGCAAGGTCATGGGCGGGGGCTTCCCCGCCGCCGCCTTCGGGGGACGGGAGGACGTCATGGCGCACCTCGCGCCCGCCGGCCCCGTCTACCAGGCCGGCACCCTCTCCGGGAACCCGGTCGCCACCGCCGCAGGACTCGCCCAGCTGCGCCTCCTCGACGACGCCGCGTACGACACCGTCAACGCCGTCTCGGCGCAGATCCAGGCCCTGGTCACCGAGGCGCTCACCAAGGAAGGCGTCGCGCACCGGCTGCAGACCGCCTCCAACATGTTCTCCGTCTTCTTCACGGACCGGGCGGTGCGTGACTACGAGGACGCCAGGAAGCAGGAGTCCTTCCGCTTCACCGCGTTCTTCCACGCGATGTTGGCGAACGGCGTCTATCTGCCGCCGTCGTCCTTCGAGTCCTGGTTCGTGTCCACGGCCCACGACGAGCGTGCCGTGCAGCGGATCGCCGACGCCCTCCCGGCGGCGGCCCGAGCGGCGGCGGAGGCCCAGGCATGAGCAACCCCGACATCACCGTCGTACACGTCATGCGGCACGGCGAGGTCGCCAACCCGGGCGGTGTGCTGTACGGGCGGCTGCCCGGGTACCACCTGTCGGAGCTGGGGCGGCGGATGGCCGACCGGGTCGCCGAGCACCTCGCGCCTCGCGACATCACGTACGTCTGCTCCTCCCCGCTGGAGCGCGCGCAGGAGACGGCCACGCCGATCGCCAAGACGCACGGCCTGGATCTCGCCACCGACGAGCGGCTCATCGAGGCCGACAACGTCTTCCAGGGCAAGACCTTCGGCGTGGGCGACGGGGCGCTGCGGCGGCCCGAGAACTGGAAGCACCTCGTCAACCCGTTCAAGCCGTCCTGGGGTGAGCCCTACCTCGACCAGGTCGTACGGATGATGGGGGCGCTGGACGCCGCGAAGGACGCTGCGCGGGGGCATGAGGCGGTGCTGGTCAGTCATCAGCTGCCGATCTGGATCGTGCGGTCGTATGTCGAGCGGCGGCGGTTGTGGCACGACCCGCGCAAGCGGCAGTGCACGCTCGCGTCCCTGACGTCCTTCACGTATCAGGGGAACCGGATCGTGTCCGTGGGGTACTCCGAGCCGGCGCGGGATCTTGTGCCGGCGCATCTCCTTGCCGGGGCCAAGCGGGTCAAGGGGAAGGACAAGGCCTTCGGTGCGTAACGCTTCGCTGTGATGGTGCGGCTCTTCAGGTAGTTCTTCGGCTGCCTCGCCGGTGGGGGTTGTTCGCGCAGTTCCCCGCGCCCCTAAAGGCCCTTTGTTGCGCTGTTGTTGCATTTGTTCCGGAATGCTTGCAATTAGCCGGAACCTCCCTGTTCCTCGCGTCCTCTGACTGGGTGACCACCAGAGAACGTGATGATCGGGGATGTAATGCGCACACTCACGCGAAGGGGAGCAATCGGTCTTGGGGCCGGGGTCGCTGCTGCTGCCGGGCTGGCCGGATGTGGCAGCTTCACCCCGTCAGAGGGGTCGTCGGGGATCGGGGGTTCCGGGAAGGAGCCCTCTGCCAAGCCGACGGCCACGGCGCGGCCGATCGGGGACGGGTCGACGTCGTTCACCGGGAAGCAGCCCCACCAACCGTCGAAGCCCGTGCCGTTGGAGCCCGGGCAGACGCCGCCGCAGTTCGTGATCTTCTCCTGGGACGGGGCGGGCGAGGTCGGCAACGGTCTCTTTCCGCGCTTCCTGGAACTCGCCAAGCAGCACGACGCGCACATGACCTTCTTCCTCTCCGGGCTGTATCTGCTGCCCGAGAGCAAGAAGCGGCTGTACGACCCCCCGAACAACCCGCGTGGCGCCTCCGACATCGGCTACCTCACCGACGAGCACGTCAAGGCGACGCTGACGAACGTCCGGCAGGCCTGGCTCGACGGACACGAGATAGGCACCCACTTCAACGGGCACTTCTGTGCCGGCACCGGCAGCGTCGGCAACTGGACGCCGCAGCAGTGGAAGAGCGAGATCCAGCAGGCGAAGGCGTTCGTGAAGGAGTGGCGGACCAACACCGGGTGGACCGACATGCCCGCCCTGCCCTTCGACTACGAGAAGGAACTCGTCGGCGGCCGCACGCCCTGTCTGCTCGGCCAGGACAACCTGCTGCCCGTCGCCCGTGAACTCGGCTGGCGCTACGACGCCTCCTCGCCCGGCGGCCGTCAGGTCTGGCCCACCAAGAAGAACGGCATATGGGACCTGCCGCTTCAGCAGATACCTTTCCCCGGACGTTCGTTCGAGGTCCTGTCCATGGACTACAACATGCTCGCCAACCAGTCGCTCAACACGACCAAGGCGCCCGCCTACAACTACCCGGGCTGGCGGAAGCAGTCGTCGGAGGCGTACATAGCGGGCTTCCAGCGGGCATACGAGACAAACCGCGCGCCCTTCTTCATCGGCAACCACTTCGAGCAGTGGAACGGCGGCATCTACATGGACGCCGTGGAAGCCGCGCTGAAGCACATCGCGCGCGAGAAGGAGAAGGGCGAGGACATCCGCCTCGTCTCCTTCCGGCAGTTCGTGGACTGGATGGACGTACAGAAGCCGGCGGTCCTCGAGAAGCTGCGCACCCTCGATGTCGGGCAGGCACCCGCAGCGGGGTGGAAGCAGCTCTGAAATGGGAGTTTCCGCCCGGAAGGGGGGTGCGCAAGATCCCCGGAACGGACATGCGAAACTTTTCACATGAGTGCCGCCAGCCGCGCCCCCCTGACCCTCACCGGTGCCGCAGTCGCCGCGTTGCTGCTGTCCGCCTGCACCTCCGGAGGGACCTCCGGCGGAGGCGGTGACACCAACTTCGTCATGGGCGAGGACGGCATCTCGACCGTCGAGCAGGGCGAGCGGGTCGCCGCCCCCGATCTGTCCGGCGGGACCATCGACGGCAAGCAGCTCGACGTCGCCTCGTACAAGGGCAAGGTCGTCGTGCTAAACGTGTGGGGTTCCTGGTGTGCCCCGTGCCGCGCCGAGGCTCCGGGCTTCGAGAAGGTCTACAAGGAGCTCAAGGGCCAGGGCGTGCAGTTCGTCGGCATCAACACCCGTGACACCAGTACCAAGAACGCCCTCGCCTTCGAGAAGCAGCAGGGCGTCACCTATCCCAGCCTGTACGACCCCACCGGCAAGCTGATGCTCCGCTTCGAGAAGGGCACGCTCAACCCGCAGGCGATCCCCTCCACGCTCGTCCTCGACCGGGACGGCAAGATCGCGGCGCGTTCGCTGGCCGCGCTCAGCGAGGAGAAGCTGCGCAAGATGCTCAACCCGGTCCTCTCGGAGAAGTGACGTGACCGGAGTGTCCACGCTGGCCGCCACCGGCTACAACGGCACCGTGCTCAACGGCGCCCTGCTGGTCGCCCTGCCGATCGCGCTGCTCGGCGGCCTCGTCTCCTTCTTCTCGCCCTGCGTCCTGCCGCTCGTCCCCGGCTATCTGTCCTACGTCACCGGAGTCGCCGGCACCGATCTGGCCGAGGCCCGGCGCGGGCGGATGGTCGCCGGTGCCTCGCTGTTCGTGCTGGGCTTCACCGCCGTGTTCGTCTCCAGCGGCGCGCTGTTCGGATACTTCGGCTCCAACCTCCAGGAACAGCACGGCTGGCTGAACAAGGTGCTCGGCGTCCTCATGATCGCCATGGGCGTCTTCTTCATGGGCCTGATGCCCTGGCTCACCCAGCGCGAGTTCCGCTTCCACAAGCGGCCGATGACCGGACTCGTCGGCGCCCCCTTCCTCGGCGCGCTGTTCGGCATCGGCTGGACCCCGTGCATCGGCCCGACCCTCGCCTCCGTGATCGCGCTCTCCTCGCAGCAGGGGAGCGCGGGCCGCGGGGCCATACTGACCGTCGCGTACTGCCTGGGCCTCGGCGTGCCGTTCGTGCTCGCGGCCATCGCCTTCCGTAAGGCGCTCGGTGCCTTCGGCTGGGTCAAGCGCCACTATGTCTGGGTGATGCGGATCGGCGGCACCATGATGATCGCGACCGGTCTGCTGCTGCTGACCGGCGCCTGGGACAGCATCGTGTCGGAGATGCAGAACTGGTCCAATGGCTTCACTGTGGGGATCTGATCGATGAGCAAGACGACCGCCTCCGACGCGACTTCGGCCGCCGCCGAGGACCAGGACCTGGGCGCCGCCGGCTCCCAGCTCTCCACCGCCCCCAAGGAGGAGCTGCCGGGCCTGCCCTCCATGGGCGTCGTCGGCTGGGCCCGCTGGTTCTGGCGTCAGCTCACCTCCATGCGGGTCGCCCTGCTGCTGCTTCTGCTGCTGGCGCTCGGCGCGATCCCCGGCTCGCTGATCCCGCAGTCCGGAACCGACGCCACCAAGGTCGCCGACTTCCGCGACAAGCACGACATCCTCGCACCGATCTACGACAAGCTCGGCCTCTTCCACGTCTACAGCTCGGTGTGGTTCTCCGCGATCTACATCCTGCTGTTCGTCTCCCTCATCGGCTGCATCGTGCCCCGCACCTGGCAGTTCGTCGGCCAGCTGCGCAGCCGTCCGCCGGGCGCCCCCAGGCGGCTGACCCGGCTGCCCGCGTACACGACCTGGCGCACCGAGGCGGAGCCGGAGCAGGTCCGCGAGGCCGCGCTGACCCTGCTGAAGAAGCGGCGCTTCCGCGCCCATCTCTCCGGTGACGCCGTCGCCGCCGAGAAGGGCTATCTGCGGGAGGTCGGCAACCTCGCCTTCCATATCGCGCTGATCGTGATGCTGATCGCCTTCGCCGTCGGCCAGCTGTTCAAGATGGAGGGCAACAAGCTGGTCCTCGAGGGCGACGGCTTCTCCAACACCCTCACCCAGTACGACGACTTCAAGTCCGGCACCCTCTTCGACACCGACGACCTGGCGCCGTTCAGCTTCAACCTGCACAACTTCATCGGCACCTACGAGACCTCCGGCCCCAACAAGGGCACTCCGCGCACCTACAAGGCCGCCATCACCTACGCCGAGGGCGCCTACGGCAAGGACAAGAAGACCGTCGTCCAGGTCAACAAGCCCCTGGAGATCGGCGACTCGAAGGTCTACCTCACCGCCCACGGCTACGCCCCCCTCATCACCGTCCGGGACGGCAAGGGCAACGTCGTCTACAGCGACGCCGTGCCGCTGCTGCCGCTCGACTCCAACTCCACCTCCTCCGGCGTGATCAAGGTCTACGACGGCTACAAGAACGCCAAGGGCGTCAGTGAGCAGCTCGGCTTCAAGGCCTTCTTCCTGCCGAGCTATGTGAAGGGCAACGAGGTCTCCTCCGCCTTCCCGGCGCTGCTGAACCCGATCCTGAACCTGGAGCCCTACCACGGCGACCTCGGCGTCAACTCGGGCATCCCGCAGAGCGTGTACCAGCTCGACAAGTCGCATATGAAGGACTTCAAGGACTCCAAGGGCCAGCAGCTGAGGGAGAACCTCAAGCCCGGCGAGACCATGAAGCTCCCCGGCGGCGCCGGCACGGTCACCTACGAGGGCACCAAGGAGTGGGCCAACTTCCAGGTCACCCAGCAGCCCGCCAGCGGCTGGGCGCTCGGCGGTGCCATCACCGCGATCTTCGGTCTCGCAGCCTCCCTGTTCATCCAGCGCCGCCGGGTGTGGGTCCGCGCTGTGCGCGGTGCCGACGGTGTGACGGTCGTCGAAATGGCCGGCCTGGGCCGCAGCGAGTCCGCGAAGGTGCCCGAGGAACTCGGTGACCTCGCCGGGATTCTGTACGACCAGGCGCCGGGCGCCCCCGACCCTGACGACGACTCCGACGACCCCTCCACCTCCCCCGACCCCCAAGCCGTACCTGCCGAAAGGCTCGAGAAGTGACTCTCGCCGCCGCAACCGATCTCGCCGCCGCGACCAACGAAAACCTCGCGAGCCTCAGCAATACGCTGATCTACTCGGCGATGGCCGTCTACACGCTGGCCTTCTTCGCCTACATCGCCGAATGGCTTCTCGGCAGCCGCAGCAAGGTCGGCCGCACGGCCGCCGCGCTGACCGCGCAGAAGAAGTCCGCGGCGAAAGCGCCGGCCGTCACGGTGCAGACGGCGGGCGGGGCCGCCGTACTGGAGCGGCCGAAGGTCGTCGTGCGGGCCGCGGCGGGTGCGCGGGATGTGCCCGACGGGCCGGGGGCGCACGGCGGGGACGAACAGGGCGACCTCTACGGGCGTATCGCCATCTCCCTCACCGTCCTCGCGTTTCTGATCGAGTTCGGTGGTGTGCTCGCCCGGGCCCTGTCGGTGCAGCGGGCGCCGTGGGGCAACATGTACGAGTTCAACATCACCTTCTCGACGGTCGCCGTCGGTGTGTACCTCGCACTGCTCGCGCTGAAGAAGAACATCCGCTGGCTCGGACTCTTCCTGATCACCACGGTCCTCCTCGATCTCGGCCTCGCCGTCACTGTCTTGTACACCGCCAGCGACCAGTTGGTTCCCGCCCTTCACTCGTACTGGCTGTACATCCACGTCTCGACGGCGATCTTCTGCGGCGCGGTCTTCTACGTCGGCGCGGTCTCCACGATCCTGTACCTCTTCAAGGACTCGTACGAGAACAAGCTCGCCACCGGCGGCACGCCCGGCCGCTTCGCGAACTCCGTCCTCGACCGCCTGCCCGCCTCGGCCTCCCTCGACAAGTTCTCGTACCGCGTCAACGCGGCCGTCTTCCCGCTGTGGACGTTCACGATCATCGCGGGCGCCATCTGGGCGGGCGACGCGTGGGGCCGCTACTGGGGCTGGGACCCCAAGGAGACCTGGTCCTTCATCACCTGGGTCGCCTTCGCCTGCTATCTGCACGCCCGCGCCACCGCCGGCTGGAAGGGCCGCAAGGCCGCCTACCTGGCCCTGCTCGCCTTCGGCTGCTGGCTGTTCAACTACTACGGCGTCAACATCTTCGTCTCGGGCAAGCACTCGTACGCGGGTGTGTAAGTGTTCCTTGCGGTGAAGGCCGGTTCCTGTGACGTGAGTCACGGAACCGGCCTTCGTCGTCCGGACAGGTAGAGAGGCGTGGATACGAATCTGCGCACACGCATCCGCGCGGGGGACCACCACGCCTTCGGCGACCTCTTCGACGCGTACGCACGCGCCGTGTACAACCATGCCTTCCGGCTGACGGGGGAGTGGAGCACGGCCGAGGACGTCGTCTCGCTGACCTTCCTGGACGCCTGGCGGCTGCGTGAGCGGCTCGACGAGGAGGGCGGCTCGCTGCGGCCGTGGCTGCTCGGCATCGCCACCAACGTCACCCGCAACACCCGCCGGACCGCCCGACGACACGCGGCGGCCGTCGCCCGTCTGCCGCCCGCCGAGGACGTACGGGACTTCGCCGACGACGTCGCGGGCCGGCTGGACGACGCGGCACAACTGGACGTCGTACGGACCGCGTTGGCCAAGCTGCGGCGGGCCGAGCGTGAAGTGCTGGCGCTGTGCGTGTGGTCGGGGCTGGGCTACGAGGCGGCGGCCGAGGCGCTGGGGGTGCCCGTCGGGACCGTACGATCGCGGCTTTCGCGAGCACGGGCAAAACTCGCGAAATATATGGAACCGCCTTACTCGCGCGGACAGATGACAGGTGACCGCACCACCGCGGTCGGGCCCATCAGGGAGGGAAACCGATGAACCAGCTTCCCGAACTTCCGGAGAGGGATCTGCCGCCGGGCCGTCACCGACTCCTCAAGGAGCGTCTGATGACCGAGATCCGGCGAGAGGACCAGGCCGCCCGTACGCGTGCCAGGTGGCTGCTGCCCGCGCTGGGGGCCGGTGCGGTGGCAACCGTCGCGGCCATCGCCTTCACCGTCCCCTTCGGATCGTCGTCGGCGCCGGTCGTCGCGTCCAAGGAGGCCGTGGCCGTGCTGGAGGGCGCGGCGCGAGGAGCCGAGAGCGGGGTGCCGTACGGCAGGGTCCGCGACGACCAGTTCGTCTACATCAAGAGCCGGGTCGCCTACATGCACCAGGTGAACGGCGGCCCCGAGAAGCTCGATCCCGTCCACACCAGGGAGATCTGGAACTCGGTGAACGGCAGCACGAGCGGGCTCCTGGAGGAGGACATCGACAACAACCAGCACGTGGTGCTGGAGGGCTGGCAGGACTTCACCTACCGCGATCTGGCCGAACTGCCCACCGACCCGGACGAGATGTACGACTGGCTGTGCGAGACGAGCGCCAAGAAGGTCGACGGCGAGCACCCGGACGGGGACGAGGAGGCCTTCGTCCTCTTCGGTGACCTGGTCCAGGAGTCGCTGATGCCGCCGGACGTGAGCGCGGCGCTCTACCGGGCCGCCACCCGGATTCCGGGCGTCGAGGTGGTCCGGGGCGTCAAGGACGCGGTGGGCCGTGAAGGGGTCGCGATCACCCGCCAGGCCGGCCGCGTGCAGGTGCAGATGATCTTCGACGGGAAGACCTCCGTCTTCCTCGGCGAGCGGGAACTCGACGACGACGGAACGGTCCGCGGCATCAGCGCGATCCTTGACCGGGCCATCGTGGACAAGGCAGGTCAGCGCCCGTAAGGCGTGCGGAACGCCCCGCCAGGAGTCACGCTGGTGTCATGACCGGTTCCATCGAGCAGGGCGCCAGCCGGATCCACGGGAGCACGCACATACTCCACTTCCTGGTGCGGCTCCCGAGGCCCATGGAGACGGTCTGGCCCGCCCTGGCCACCGCGGACGGCCTGGCCGCCTGGTTCACCCCGGCCGATGTCCTCGAACCCCGCCTCGGGGGCGCGGTCACCCTGCGTGACGTCGGCTCCGGGAGAGTCACCGCCTGGGACGTGGAGCGGATCGCCGAGTACACGGTGGAGGGCGGCGGCCGGCTCCGCTTCCATCTCGAGCGCGCCGGTGACGAGGGAAGCACGCTCCGCTTCACCCATGAGTTCCGGGGCGAGCAGGAGTCGGAGCAGCGGTGGCGGGCGCGGTTCGAGCGGCTGATCGAGAACCTCAGTCGACGGTGATTCAGTCGACGGTGATCGAGTCCAGCTTCTCCCGCAGATACACATGCGAGTCGACCGGCTCGTACGCCACCCGCCCCACCGGTGCCGGTACCGACTCCACGAGCGTGCCCGGGGTGCACTCGCCGAAGTAGACGAGGGACATCAGCTCTTCGGTGGGTGCGTCGGCGGGCGGTGGGAGGACGCGGTGGCGGCCGGAGCGCCAGCGGTCGCCGGTCCAACGGGCCATCAGGTCACCGATGTTGATGGTGAAGGCCTCCGGGTCGAAGGGGGCGTCCTCCCAGCCGCCCTCGTCCGTGAAGACCTGCAGGCCCCCCTTGCCGGCCTGCCGGTCGAGGATCGTCACCGTGCCGAAGTCGGTGTGCGGGCCGATGCGGAACTGGCCCGGCTCGGGTGCGCCGATCACGTCGGTGCCCGGGTACCAGTTGATGTTGAAGCCGTACGTCGGATGGTCCATGTGCCGGGAGAAGAAGCCGGGTTCGAGCCCGAGGGCCTCACCGAGGAGGGACAGGAGTGTCTTCTCCAGGTCGGCCATCCGCGCCAGATACTCCTCGCAGAGCCGCTGAAGCTCCGGCACCTCCGCCGGCCAGACATTCGGCGCGTACCACTCCGCGTTGATCTGCGGGTCCTCGAACGGCTCGTGCGTCGCGAAGGTCAGCGACTCCTTCAGGTCCGGCGGGGTCTCGGTCCCCTCCGAGTACCCGTTGGCCTCCGCCCCCGGCCCCAGCCAGCCACGCCCGCCGACCTTCGCGGCGTACGCCTGCTTGACCTCGACGGGCAGCGCGAAGAACGCCTTCGCGGCCTCGCGGATCCGGGAGCGCAGCGAAGGGTCCACACCGTGCCCGGCGACGAGCAGGAAACCGGCGGTCTGCAGCGCCTCGTCGACGGTACGGGCGATCCGCGCCCGGACCTCCTGGTCGCCGTCGAACCAGGGCTTCAGGTCGATCGTGGGGATACGGGGCTCAGTCACCGATGTCCTCATTCCACAGGGCCGGATTGTTCTTGATGAAGTCGCGCATCATGCCGACGCACTCGGGATCGTCCAGGAGCACGATCTCGACACCGTGCTCGGCGAGCCAGTCGTGGCCGCCGTGGAAGGTGGCCGCCTCGCCGATCAGCACCCGTGAGATGCCGAACTGGCGGACCAGTCCCGAGCAGTACCAGCATGGCGAGAGCGTCGTCACCATCGTCGTCCCGCGATACGACCGCTGCCGTCCCGCGGCACGGAAGGCGGCCGTCTCCGCGTGCATGGACGGGTCGCCGTCCTGGACCCGCCGGTTGTGGCCGCGCCCGAGGAGCGTGCCGTCGGCGCCGTAGAGCGCGGCACCGATCGGGATGCCGCCCTCGGCGAGCCCGGCGCGGGCCTCTTCGATCGCGGTGGTGAGCCAGGTGCGTGCCTGTGCCTGATCCATACGTCCACTCTGCTGGCGCGGAAACACCGGGGCAACGTGCGGAAAGTACTCTCCGGGCAGCCCGTAGCCGGACGGAATGTCAGCGCCCTGGAGGTTCCTGTGCCCGCACTCACCCTCCGTGAAGTCCTGGCCCTCGACCCGGTGCGCGCGGCCGAGCCCGAGCTGCTGGCCGGCGCGGGCGCACTGGACCGCCCGGTGCGCTGGGTGCACTCCAGTGAGGTCTACGAGGGCGCCAACTTCCTCGACGGTGGCGAGCTGCTGTTGACCAACGGTTTCGGGCTCACGGACGCGGACGAGGAGGTCCGGCGGCGGTATGTGCGCGAACTGGCGGCCCGGGACGCGACCGGTCTTGCGGTGGAGGTGGGCCGCTCGCTGCCCAGCATGCCCGCCGAGGTGATCGACGAGGCGGGCCGGGTGGGGCTGCCGCTGCTGGCCCTGCACCGGGTCGTGCCCTTCGTACGGATCACGGAGGCCGCGAACCGGGCGATCGTCGCGCGGGGTCTGTCCGACCGGCATGCACTCGTACGACCGTGGGGTGATGACCACACGGCCGCGCTGCTGGCGGATCTGGCGAACCGGGCGGCACTGAACCAGCCGGAGGTGGAGGCGCGGGCCGCCCTCGCGGGATTCCACCCGGGCCCCGGATCACGCCTGATCGGCGTCTCCCTGCACGGCACGCGCGAGGTGGGCGCCGTGGACCGGGCGGCACGGCTGCTGGGCGGGGCGGGGCTGCGGGCCGCCTTCCCCGGGGACGTGCTGGCTCTTCTGGCGCTGCCCGCTCAGTCCCGTCAGGGCAGCGCGCGGGACCCGGTGCGGGCGGTCCAGGAGGCCTTCCGCGCGGTGGCCGACGTCGGCCTCACGGTGGCGGTCGGCCACGCGGTCGGCCACTCCGTCGCCGCCGGGAGCGGCTGGCTGCGCTGGAGCGACACGCTGCGGGCGGCCCGTACGACACTGGAACTCGCGCTGACGGTGCCGCCCCCGGAACCCGGCGCACCGGACGGCCCCCTCGTCACCTCCTCCCGCGCCCTCGCCCTGGAACGGGAGTTGACGAGGGGCGGCGTGGACGCCAACCGGGAACGGCTCACGGGCATGGTCCAGCACGCACTCGGCCCCCTGCTCGCCTGGGAGGCGGCCCACCCGAGCGACCTCGTCCGCACCTTGGAGGTACACCTCCGGCACGGGTGCTCACCGACCCGGACGGCGGCGCTGCTGCACATCGGCCGACAGTCGCTGTACCAGCGGCTGGAGCGGATCGAGTCCCTGCTGGGCCTGGAGATCGACGACCCCGATCTGCTGGGGGAGCTGCTGGCGGCGGCCTGTGCGCACCGGGTGGTGCGGGGGATGGGGGCGGCTGTGGGGGGCGGGCTGCGGACGGTGGCCTGAGATCGGGGGTCAGGGGCGGGTGTGCAGCAGCCGGGGGGAGTTCTCGAAACCACTGCGGGCGTAGGCGGGGATCGCGCGGGGGCTGGAGTGCACGGTGACCCGTTCGAGCCCGAGCGTGCGGGCACGGTTCAGCACCGCGTCGAGAAGCCGGGCGCCCAGGCCGCTGTTCCGCTCCTCCGGTACGACGTACACGCACTGCAGATCGCCCGAGGCCCGGTCGAGCGCGCGCGGGCTCGGCACGCGGGGGAGGACGGCCAGCCAGGCCATGCCGATGACCGTGTCGTCGCGGACCAGGACGGTGCACGTGTGCGAGGCGGCGTTCTCGCGGGCCCAGGTGGTGAAGTGCCGTACGAAGTCGGCGCGTTGGATGTCGACTCCCTGGTCGTTCTCGACGATCCACTGCCAGCGGAGCCCGGCGACGGCTTCCAGGTCCCGAGGGCCGGCCGTGCGGATCGTGATGTTGCTGTTGCTCTGCATGTGCGCATTGTGCTGGGATCCGCCCGAACGCTTCCGCCCGTTCCCCCGTCTCAGTACCAACTGAGAGGGACGGAGGGGGACATGAAGCACCGCACGTGGATTGCGGCCGCCATCGGTACCGCCGCTGTGACGTTGGCCGCCGGTCTGTGGATCGACGCGCTGGGGACTGGGCACACCGACGGGGGACTCAAGGCTGATCCCGTCGGGGCCGAGGGCACGTCGCCGTCCGGTGAGGTGTCCGGTGGAGTGACCGAGTGCGTCGGGACTCAACCCCCCGGCAGTCTGCCTGGCCTCCCCGGCGCACCCAAGGGCGGCTCCGACGACACCCCGCTGTACCGGACGCTTGCCTATATCGACCTCACCAAGCGTCGTCACGCCGCCGTCTTCACCGGGCTGTCCGTCGACCAGCCCCACCAGACGGCAAAAGTCTGGCGCATTCCTTCCGCCGCGCTCGACGCCGACCTCTGCGGGGCCGCCGAGAAGGGCGTGACGATCCGGCTGCACGACACCGACGTCAACCGCACGACCCTGGACGCGCTCGCCGGGCGGATCAGTGAGGACATGCGGCGTTGGGAGGGCACGTTTCAGATGCGTGTGGTCGGCGTGGACGAGCGGGGATACGTCGATGTCGGCGTCGACCACCCCCGAAAGGCCGAGCCCATCATCAAGAAGGAGTTCGGGCCCCGGCACATCAAGGTGACGTACATGGGTCAGATTGAAGCGGACGTCGGCTGATACTTCCGCCGCAGCGCCCAGTACAGCCCCGCGCTCACCGCGAACCCGACCAGGCATGTCACGTCCCCGAAGGACGGCCACTGCTCCGGCACCCAGCCGACGTACTTCTCCTGGTTGGAGAAGAACGGCACGGACACCACGATGCCGGTCAACAGGGCGGCGATGCCGGGCCAGTTGGTGAAGGTCCGGTCGCCGAGCCGGGGCGCCAGTTCCTCGGCCGGCGTCCGCGCCCGGAGCCACCGCTCCACCAGGACGACCCCCAGCCACGGGCCCACCCAGTACGCGATCACCAGCAGGAACGCCTCGTACGCGTGCCCCGCGTCCGCGAGCGACGCCCACGCCGCCGCCGTACCCGCGAGACCGCACAGCACGACGATCGCGCTGCGCCCGAGCCACACGGGCAGCTTCAGGCCGAGCGAGGTGATCGACATGGCGGAGGAGTAGACGTTCAGGGCGTTCGCGGAGACCGCGCCGAGGATGATGGCCAGCAGCACCAAGTTGCTGAGCCAGCCGGGGAGATGGCCCGTGAAGGCGGCCGTAGGGCTGGCGCCCTCGGGGGCGACGATCGTCGCCGACGCCGCGCCGATCACGGAGACCACCGCGATGGAGACGAAGAGGCCGACGGCCGGGTACAGGGCCGTCCGGAGGCGGTTCGCCGTGCGCGGGAGATAGCGGGAGTAGTCGGAGGCGCCCGGGTTCCAGCCCGCCGCGTAGCCCCAGGCCGCGCTGAAGGCGAGCAGGAAGCCGCCGATGCCGCCGCCCGCGCCGGGGGCGGCGAGGTCCGCCTCCTTGAAGGTCCACACCCCGGCCAGCAGGAAGATCACCGCGAGGGCCGGGAACGCGTACTTCTCGAAGGCGTGGACGAAGTTGTGGCCGATGAAGCCGATCACGATCTCGGCGGCCACCACCAACAGGAGGGAGGGGAGCGGACGTAGACCGGTCAGGGTGTTGAGCGCGAAGGCGGCGCTCACGCTGTTCACGGCGAACCAGCCGACCCCGGCCACCAGCGCGTTCACTCCGGAGGGCAGCAGATTCCCCTTGAACCCGAAGGAGAAGCGCCCGATCGCCATCTGCGGGACCCCGAACCGCGGACCGTCCAGGGACAGGATCCCGTGCGTCAGCGCCCCGAGCGCCGTGCCCAGCAGCAGCGCCGCGGTCGCCTGCCAGAAGGTCAGCCCGAAGAAGAGGACCGAGATCACGCCGATGTAGACGGTCGCGAACTCGATGTTCGGAGACGCCCATGTCCACAGCAACTGCAGTGGACCGCCGTGCCGTTCGGCGTCGGGGATGGGTTCCGAGCCCGCCGTCTCGACGGCGATGACCTTGTCACCGTACTCGGGGGCGATCGTGCCGGAGGAGTCGGCGGGAGCTGTCGTCATGCGAGACAAGTGTCCGGCCCGCACCTGCCCCGGCCCAGGGGCGCATTGCCCGCTTCGGAGGGCTCCGCAGCGTACAGCTTGTCAGTCGTCCTTCGGGTCGTCGCCGCGCTTCTTGTCCTCCTCCTCGTCCTTCTTGAGGGACTTGAGGAAGTCGGGGTTGTCGTCAGGAGCGACGAATTTCGTACGGCTGCCCGGGGAGAAGGGGGTGATGCCGCTCGCCGGGTTCTTGCGGACCTTGCCCGCCACGAGCCAGGCGACCGGGCCGACCAGCACCTGGCCGAAGAGCAGGATGATGAACACCCACGCCAGCTTCGGCAGCTTCTTCACCTCGTCCTCCGGGGTGTTCAGGCAGTCGATGAAGGCGTAGATCCACAGGGCGAGGACCAGCAGGAGGGGCAGATACCTGAGCATGAAGGCGGTGAACCCCCAGAAGACGGAGAGGGGCTTGGGACGGCCCCGGTGACGGGGCCAGGGTAGCCCGTGGCCGATACTGGACACATGGCTTACGACGATCTTCGCTTCCTGCTCAGGGCGCTGGAGCGCGAGGGTGACCTCAAGCGCATCAAGGCCGAGGTAGACCCGTATCTGGAGGTCGGGGAGATCGTCGACCGGGTCCAGAAGGCGGGCGGCCCGGCGCTGCTCTTCGAGAGCGTGCGCGGCTCCAGCATGCCGCTCGCCATGAACGTCTTCGGGACCGACCGGCGCCTGCTGAAGGCGCTGGGCCTGAAGTCGTACGGCGAGATCTCCGAGAAGATCGGCGGCCTGCTCCGCCCGGAGCTGCCGCACGGCTTCGTCGGCGTACGCGAGGCCTTCGGGAAACTCGGCGCGATGACGCACGTACCGCCGAAGAAGGTGAAGTCCGACAGCGCGCCCGTGCAGGACGTCGTTCTGTACGGCGACGAGGTCGACCTCGACGACCTGCCCGCCCTCTTCACCTGGCCCCAGGACGGCGGCTCCTTCTTCAACCTGGGGCTCACCCACACCAAGGACCCCGAGTCCGGTATCCGCAACCTCGGCCTGTACCGCCTCCAGCGCCACGACAAGCGCACCATCGGCATGCACTGGCAGATCCACAAGGACAGCCGGAACCACTACCAGGTCGCTGCCCGGCGCGGTGAGCGGCTGCCGGTCGCCATCGCCTTCGGGTGTCCGCCCGCCGTGACCTACGCCTCGACCGCGCCGCTCCCCGGTGACATCGACGAGTACCTGTTCGCCGGGTTCATCTCGGGCAAGCGGATCGAGATGGTCGACTGCAAGACCGTGCCGCTGCAAGTTCCGGCGCAGGCGGAGGTCGTCCTGGAGGGCTGGCTGGAGCCGGGCGAGATGCTGCCCGAGGGGCCCTTCGGCGACCACACCGGCTTCTACACCCCGCAGGAGCCCTTCCCCGCCCTGAAGATCGACTGTGTGACGATGCGGAAGCGGCCGCTCCTGCAGTCGATCGTCGTAGGCCGCCCCCCGACGGAGGACGGACCGCTGGGCCGTGCAACGGAACGCTTCTTCCTCCCGTTGCTGAAGGTCATCGTCCCGGACATCGTGGACTACCACCTGCCGGAGGCCGGGGGTTTCCACAACTGTGCGATCGTCTCGATCGACAAGAAGTATCCCAAGCACGCCCAAAAGGTGATGCACGCTGTCTGGGGTGCGCACATGATGTCCCTCACCAAGCTGATCGTCGTGGTCGACGCCGACTGTGACGTCCACGATCTGCACGAGGTCGCCTGGCGGGCCCTCGGCAACACGGACTACGCCCGCGACCTCTCGGTCGTGGAGGGTCCGGTCGACCATCTCGACCACGCCTCCTATCAGCAGTTCTGGGGCGGCAAGGCGGGCATCGACGCGACGAAGAAATGGCCCGAGGAGGGCTATACGCGGGACGGCGGGTGGCCCGAGATGGTGCTGTCCGACCCGGAGACGGCGGCGAAGGTCGACCGCCGGTGGAAGGAGTACGGCCTTTGAGTTCCGCATCCGCCGCGATCCCGCAGCCGGGACGCACCAAGGCGTTCCTGCGTCTGGTGATGATCGAGCACTCGGTCTTCGCGCTTCCCTTCGCTTACATCGCCGCGCTCACCGCGATGTTCCAGTGGGACCGGAACATTCACTGGGGGCGGCTGCTCCTGGTGACGATCTGCATGGTCGGGCTGCGCACCTTCGCGATGGCCGTGAACCGGATCATCGACCGTGAGATCGACGCCCGTAATCCCCGGACGGCGCAGCGTGAGCTGGTCACCGGTGCGATGTCGGTGAAGCATGCGTGGACCGGTGCGTTGATCGCCGTGGTGATCTTTCTGGGCTCGGCGGCGCTGCTCAATCCGCTGTGTCTGGCCCTCGCGCCCGTCGCGGTGATCCCGATGGTCGTCTATCCCTACGGCAAGCGGTTCACGAACTTTCCGCAGGCCATCCTTGGTCTCGCCCAGGCGATGGGGCCGGTCGGCGGGTGGCTGGCGATCACCGGTGAGTGGTCCTGGGACGCGGTGATCCTGGGGCTCGCCGTCGGTATCTGGATCGGTGGGTTCGATCTGATCTACGCCTGCCAGGATGTCGAGACCGATCGTGAGATCGGGGTGATGTCGGTTCCGGCTCGCTTCGGGATTCCGGCGGCGGTGCGGGGGGCGCGGGTCTGCCATGCGGTGACGACGGCCTTGTTCGTCTGGTACGCGGTGGTGACGGATGCGGGCTTCTTTTTCTGGTTCGGTCTGCTGATTGTCGCGAGCGCGTTCATTTACGAGCACTCGATTGTGCGGCCGCATGATCTTTCGCGGCTGAACAGGGCGTTCTTCAGTGTCAACGGGTTTATTGGGATCGCGCTGTTTGTGTGTGCGTTGCTGGATCTGATGGTGCGGGGGCTCACGGTCTAGGGGCGGTCCGTTGTGGGTCGTCTGCGGCTGCGTCGTGGCTGGTCGCGCCCACGCGGCGGAGCCGCATATCGATACAGCCCCGCGCCCCTATCGGGGCGCTGCAGAACCGTGGGTGACTTCGCCTGGGTCGCCTTAGGCTCCGCGCGCGGGTGTCGCGGGGCGGCGGAATAGGTACGCCGCCACGACCCCCGACACCAGGCCGATCAAGTGGCCCTGCCAGCTGACGCTGGTTTGGGTGGGGGCCAGGCCGGTCAGGATGGAGCCGCCCCAGACCGCGGCTATCAGGAGGCCGACGAGGATGCCGAGGGGGCGGCGTTCCACGAAGCCGGTCGCCAGGAGGAAGCCGAAGAGGCCGAAGATCAGGCCGGAGGCGCCCGCGGTGTTGCTGTGTGCCGGGGATATGAGCCATACGCCCAGTCCGTCCGCGACGATGATCAGCGCGCAGACGAGGGCGAACCGGCGCAGGCCGCCGAGGGCCGCGAGGAAGCCGAGGACCAGCAGCGGCACGCTGTTGGCGGCGACATGGGCGAAGCCGAAGTGGAGGAAGGCGGCGGGCACGATGTCGATCAGCTCGGACGGTTCGCGCGGGGTGATGCCGAGGCTGTCCAGCGCATGGCCGCTGATCACGTCGACCACTTCCAGCAGCCACAACAGGGCCACCCAGCCCACCATCAACTTGGCCGCGGTCTTCGCCCGGTCACCCCGCGTCAACGCAAGGCCCCCACCGGACCCGGCACCCGGACCCCAACGCCGACCCCCGACCGGCAGCCAACCGGAGCCCGCCCCGAACCGCGAACCGGAGCCCGCGCCAGACCACCCACTCGGCCCGCTCCCAGACCCCGTACCCATACCCGCCATGGCATCCCCCAGCCCTAGCCCGTCACTCATAGCAACGGCCCGCACCCCTCGGCCGGTTCCCGGGGTGCGGAGCCGGATAGGCTCGGTGTCGTGAACCGAGTCAAGCCAGGAGAGACGGCGCGTACGCCTTGGATCGTAGGGGTGTCCGGCGCCTCCGGCACCCCGTATGCCGCCGCCGTGCTGCGCGCGCTGCTGGCCGCGGGCGAGAGCGTCGACCTGGTCGTCAGCCGCGCCTCCCGGCTCACCGTGCTCGATGAGACCGGCATCGCCTTCCGGGACGCCCACTGGCAGGACGACCTGCGGGAATGGCTGGCGCGAGGAGCCGACGGCAAGCCGGACGCCTACGCCGTGGACCTCGCCGGCGTACGGCACTGGAGCGCCGGTGACCTGGCCGCGGGCCCGTCCTCGGGGTCGTACCCCGCCAAGGGCATGCTGATCGTGCCCGCCTCCACCGCCTGCGTCGCGGGCGTCGCGCTCGGTCTGTCGAAGGACCTGCTCCAGCGCGCGGCGAGCGTGACCCTCAAGGAGGGCCGCAAGCTCGTCGTCGCCGTACGCGAGGCTCCGCTCAACGGGCAGACCCTGCGTCACCTGGTGACACTGGACGACGCGGGCGCGACCGTCGTGCCCACCTCGCCCGCCTTCTACCAGGGGGCCACGCACATCCAGGACCTGGTGGACTTCGTGGCCGGCCGGATCCTGGACGCGGCCGGTGTCGAGCACGACCTCTACCGCCGCTGGAAGGGCGAACTCGGCGGCGGCTCCGGCCCGACCTGAACCACCGAGCCACTGAGTCACTGGGTCAGTTGGCAGTCACTTGGCAACACCCGAAAAACTCGTCACCTCTATATCTCTAATCGTCGGAATCAGCGGAAGGCTTCGAATCGCATGGACGCGGTGGACAGGCAGCTCATCCAGGCCCTGAGAGAGAACGGCCGGGCCTCGTACGCGGAGCTGGGGCGCCTCGTCGGCCTGTCGGGACCCAGCGTCACCGACCGCATCAACCGGCTGGAGGCGGCCGGCGTCATCACCGGCTACCGCGCCACCGTCGACGCCGCCTCGCTCGGCCTCGGCGTCACCGCGCTGATCGGCATCTCGCTCTCCGACGCCACCGACCACGAGGACGTGGCCCGGCGACTGAGGGATCTCTCCGAGATCGAGGACTGCTGGTTCATCGCCGGCGAGGACTCCTACATGCTCAAGGTGCGCGCCGCCGACGTGGACGGCCTGGAGAAGATCATCCGCCGGCTCAGCGGTACCAAGGGCGTCTCCCGGACCCGTACCACGATCGTGCTCTCCACGAAGTGGGAGAACCGGGTCGGAGAATTGCCCGAAGAAGCGTAGGCGTACGGTTGTCGAGGCTGTCTGAGAAAGGTGTGACCCCCATGGACGTCGGGCTCAAGCGCGAGCTGGAGCAGAAGGTCAGGGCCGGTGAGCGGCTGACCCGTGAGGACGGCATCGCGCTGTACGAGTCGGACGACCTGGCCTGGCTGGGCGGGCTGGCGCACGAGGTGCGGACGCGCAAGAACGGCGACGTCGTGCACTTCAACGTCAACCGGCACCTCAACATGACCAACGTGTGTACGGCCTCCTGCGCCTACTGCTCGTTCCAGCGCAAGCCGGGCGAGAAGGACGCGTACACGATGCGCATCGAGGAGGCCGTCAAGCTCGCCAAGTCGATGGAGGGCGAGAACCTCACCGAGCTGCACATCGTCAACGGGCTTCATCCCAATCTCCCGTGGCGGTACTACCCCCGCTCACTGCGCGAGCTGAAGGCGGCCCTCCCGGACGTGTCGCTCAAGGCGTTCACGGCGACGGAGATCCACCACTTCGAGACGATCTCCGGGCTGAGCGCGTCCGAGATCCTGGACGAGCTGATCGACGCCGGGCTGGAGTCCCTCACCGGCGGCGGCGCGGAGATCTTCGACTGGGAGGTGCGGCAGCACATCGTGGACCACCGCACCCACTGGGAGGACTGGTCCCGCATCCACCGGCTGGCGCACGAGAAGGGTCTCAAGACCCCCTGCACCATGCTGTACGGCCACATCGAGGAGCCGCGCCACCGCGTCGACCACGTGCTCCGGCTCCGTGAGCTGCAGGACGAGACGAACGGCTTCCAGGTCTTCATCCCGCTGCGCTACCAGCACGACTTCGTCGACATGAAGGACGGCAAGGTACGCAACCGGCTCCAGGCGCGCACGCAGATGGCGACGGGTGCGGAGGCTCTGAAGACCTTCGCCGTCTCCCGGCTCCTCTTCGACAACGTCCCGCACGTCAAGGTCTTCTGGGTCATGCACGGCGTCCAGACCGCGCAGTTGGCTCTGCAGCACGGCGCCGATGACATGGACGGCTCGGTCGTCGAGTACAAGATCACGCACGACGCGGACGACTTCGGCACGCCGAACAAGCTCACCCGTGAGGATCTGCTGGATCTGATCCGGGATGCGGGGTTCCGGCCGGTGGAGCGGAACACGCGGTACGAGATCATTCGGGAGTACGAGGGTCCGGATCCGGAGCGCCGGGAGTCGCCGCAGCCGATGCGGGTGTGATCCTTCGACATCCCGGTACCTGATCGCTCCTTACGTCACCGCAGTTCAGGGCTGGTACAGCGCTTTGGTGGTCCCGGCAAGGGCCCGGGCGAGATCCGGCACCAGGTGCTCAGGGATGTGGTCGAGGACGCGTCGCCGTGCGCTGGCGAGTTGGGTGGCCTGGGCCGAGCGCATGGCGTGCAGACCGGTGTCCGTGAGGACGGCGTCGTTGCCGCGTCTGTCGTTGTCGGGACGTTCCTTGCGGACCATGCCGTGGTGGGCCAGCCCGTCGACCACGCGGGTGATGCGGGAGGGTGTGAGACCGGCCGCGGCAGCGAGTGCGGACATACGCATGCGCCGGTCGGGGGCCTCGCTCAAGAGGAGCAGGACCGCGAACTCGGTCATGGTCACGCCGGTTCGGGCCATGTCCTCCTCCAGCGCGCGCGGCAGGGCGTGGACCAGTCGCCCCAGGCTCCGCCACAGAAGGAGTTCGTCGGGGGTCAGTGCTGCGGGTCCGGTGTCGGGGGCCATGTCTCCAGTTTATTTGACGAGGCAAGCAAGGGAGATTAATACTTGCTGAAGCAAGCAACTGAGAGGTGAGCTGCTCATGGATTCGGCAACCCCCTTACCGGACGGGTTCACGCACGCCCACGCCGAGGTGAACGGCGTCCGGCTGCACTATGTGAGCGGTGGCGCCGGTCCCCTGGTCGTCCTCGTGCACGGTTGGCCGTTCACCTGGATCGAATGGCGGGCCGTGATGCCGCTCCTCGCTGAGCGGGGCTTCACGGTCGTCGTACCGGACCTGCGTGGTTCCGGCGACTCGGCCATCCCGGCAGGGCACTGGACCAAGCGGGACGAGGCCGAGGACCTGCACCAACTGCTGCGGCACCTCGGCCATGAACGTGTCTTCGCCGTCGGTACGGACGTGGGCTCGATGACCGTCCACGCCTGGGCCCAGGCGTACCCGGACGAGGTCTCCCGGCTGGTGCTCAGCGAGGCGTTCCTGCCCGGCTTCGGCCTGGAGGAGCACATGAACCCGGCCAACGGCGGCTCATGGCACTTCGGGTTCCAGGCCCAGAGCGAGTTGGCGGCGATGCTCACCGCGGGCAAGGAGGAGCAGTACCTGTCGGGCTTCTGGTCGATGATGACCCGAGGCGGCATCACTGACGGAGACCGCGCCGACCTCCTGCGCGCCTACACCCGCACCGACGCCATGCGCGGCGGGTTCGAGCACTACGCCACGCTCGTCGAGGACGGCCGGGCCGCCCGTGCCGGGGGCCCGGTCGGGATGCCGGTGCTGGTCCTCAACGGCGAACACGGCCTGCCCCAGGACGTCCTGCTGGACGGCGCCCGCCAGGCGGCCATGGATGTCCGCGCGGACATCGTTCCCGGCGCCGCACACACCTTCGCCGCCGACAACCCGGCATGGACCGCCGACAGGCTCGCCCGCTTCTTCACCACCACCCCCGCTGTCTGATCGCAGGCACACCACACGCGGCACACACCACACACCACACGGAGCACCAAACATGCAGATCCTCGTCATCGGCGCCACCGGATATGCCGGCCGACGCGTCTCCGCCGCTCTGGCCCGGGCCGGCCACCGCGTCCTCGGCCTGACCCGCGACACCACCGGCCAGGCCGCCCGGGACCTCACGATCAGCGAGGTCACGCCCGTCGAGGGCGACTTCACCAAGCCCGAGACCTGGCGCGGCCACCTGGATGGCACGGACGCGGTCGTTCACCTGCTCATGGAGCTGAGCGACCCGTTCGGCGGCGACCAGCGCCTGTTCGCCGAACTCGTCGCCGCTCAGGAGCGTGACGGGCGCCGTCGGCACCTGGTGTTCACCACCGGCATCTCCTCCTACGGCCGCACCGGCCTGCCGCTGATGGACGAGAACACGCCCGGCAACCCCGAAAGCCCCCTCGGCTTCCGCTTCACCCTGGAGAAGGAGCTGGCCGCCGGCGGCCTCGCACACACTGTGGTCCGCCCCGGGTTCATGTACGGAGGGCCCGCCACCACCTCCATGACCGGCGAGTGGTTCGCCGCCGCCGAGGCAGGCAAACCCGTTTTCTACGGCGACACCGCCAAGCGCTGGAGCTGGGTGCACGTCGACGACCTCGCCGACGCCTACGTCCGCATCCTCGACAACCCGACCGCTGTGGACGGCGACGTGTTCGTCGTCGCCGACGACCAGCGCCTGCCCGCCCTGGACATGCAGCACGTCGCCGTGCGCGCGGCGGGCTACACCGGCGAGATCATCCTGGGGACCGCGGAGGCCGGCGGGATGCTGCAGATGGCTGCCGACCAGGACGAACTCGTCACGAGTGCGAAGGCCCATCGCCTGCTCGGCTGGCGCCCCCGCCACGCCTCGTTCACCGACAATCCCGAGCAGCACTACCGCGCGTGGAAGGCCAACCAGTCGAGGCGGTGAGGGCAGGCGCAACGCACACTGCGCTGACCGGGCCGAGGTGGGTACTCGGGCGGCATGACTGGCACCAAGGCTCCTGAGGACGCCTATACCGCTGAACCCTTCCTTCCCGACCGCGGCGGTCTTCCCGCCCTGCGTCGCGCCGCCGCCGACTGTCGCGGCTGCCCCCTGCACCGGGACGCCACCCAGACCGTGTTCGGCGCCGGGAACTCGGATGCTCGCGTCATGCTCGTCGGCGAGCAGCCCGGTGATCAGGAGGATCGTCAGGGCAAACCCTTCGTCGGGCCCGCCGGGCGCCTCCTGGACCGTGCGCTGGAGGAGGCCGGCATAGACCCGGCGGACGCGTATGTCACCAATGCCGTCAAGCACTTCAAGTTCACGCAGTCCGAGCCTCGTAAGCGCCGTATTCACAAGGCGCCGACGCTGCGTGAGATGACGGCGTGCGGGCCGTGGCTCGCGGCCGAGCTGGCGGTCGTGGAGCCGGAGTTGATCGTCGTGCTCGGTGCCACCGCGGGCAAGGCGCTGCTCGGGTCGTCGTTCCGGGTGACGCAGGTGCGCGGGACGGTCCTGGAGGAGGAGATCCATGGACGCCGGGAGCGGCTGGTGCCGACCGTGCACCCGTCGTCGGTGCTGCGGGCGCAGGACGACAAGGACCGGAGGGTGGCGTACGAGGGGCTGGTCTCGGATCTGAAGGTGGCGGCGCGCGCACTGTCGTAATGGCTACGATGGTGCCGTGTCCCTTACGTTCACCCTGGACCCCGCCGTCGATCCCGCCCTCCGCGACGGCATTCTCGACCTGTGGACCGACGTCTCCAACGCGGGCGGATCCGTCGGCTTCGTGCCCCCGGTGACGCGGGAGGCGATACGCCCGGAGCTGGTGAAGCACTTCGCGGCGATGGCGGAGAGCCGCACCCGGCTGCTCGTCGGGCACGACGAGGCCGGGCAGGTCGCGGCGACCGCCTTCCTCACGTTCAACACGCACCGGCTGATGACGCACTGGCTGTGGCTGTACACGGTGATGGTGCACCCGCGGCACCAGGGCCGGGGCTACGGCCGTGACCTGCTGTCCGCCGCCGAGGACGCGGCCCGCGGCTTCGACGGCATCGAGGCGATCCGGCTCACCTGCCGGGGCGGCAACGGCCTGGAGCGGTTCTACGGCTCCTGCGGCTACAAGGAGGTCGGCCGGGTTCCCGGCGCGATCCGCGTCGCTCCCGGCGACGACCGGGACGACGTCCACATGCTGCTGACGCTGAGCTGAGCGTCGTACACCCCCCTCCAAGATCGGGAGGTGCGCGTGCTTCACTGGATGACGGACCTTTTTGGAATCGGAAGAGTGGATTGAGATGCTCCGCTACACACTGATGCGCCTCGGGATCTTCGTGGGCTGCCTCGTGGTCGTCTGGGGCCTCGTCTACTCCGGCCTGGCCCCGCGCGGTCTCGGCGAGTCCAACGGCATGTGGGTCGTCCTGCTGGCTCTGGTGATCTCCGCCCCGATCAGCTTCGTGGCGCTGCGCAAGGAGCGGGACCGGGCGTCGGTGCGGATCGTCCAGAAAGTGGACCGGGTGAAGGCCAACCTGGACGCCAACCGTTCCCAGGAGGACGTGGCGGACGACGCCTCCCGTGCGCAGGGGCAGGCCTCTTAAGGCTCTGCCGCGGCCTGCGAACCGTAGGCTGACCCCCATGGGTGCCGTGAAGACCAAGCGGATGCCGCGTGCCGTACGTGAGCAGCAGATGCTCGACGCCGCCGTGCGGACCTTCGGCCAGCGGGGATACATGGCCGCGTCGATGGACGAGATAGCCGAACTGGCGGGCGTCTCCAAGCCGTTGGTCTATCTGTACCTCAACTCGAAGGAAGACCTCTTCACGGCGTGCATCCGCCGCGAGGCGACCGCGCTCACCGAAGCGGTCCGCAAGGGCGTCGACCCGGGACTGCCCGCCGACCGCCAACTCTGGGCGGGACTGCGGGCGTTCTTCACGCACACCGCGCAGAACCCGGACGGCTGGTCGGTGTTGCACCTCCAGGCCCGTACGCACGGCGAGCCGTTCGCTTCCGAAGTCACCGCGATGCGCGAGGAGATCGTCGCGTTCGTGACGCAGTTGATCCTGGCCGGCGCCCGCGAGGCGCACCACGACCCTGATCTGCCGGAGCGTGAGGTCGCCGGTCTCGCGGAGGCCCTGGTCGGCGCCGCCGAGTCCCTCGCCGCCTGGGCCAACGCGACCCCGGGCGTGACCGCCCGCCAGGCCGCCGCGACCCTCATGAACTTCGCCTGGGCCGGCCTGGGCGGCCTGATGGCGGGCCGCCCCTGGTCCCCGCCGGAGGAGTCGGAGGCGGCTCAGGCCGGGTAGACGGCGCCGGTCAGATGCGTCCGGTGGCCGCCTCGCAGCTCGAAGCGATCGCCGTCCGCCGCGTACGTCACCGTCCCCGGCAACAGCACCGGTGCCTTGAACTGCGCCCGCACCATCGCCCGTTCCGGGACGCCGTGCGCTGCCAGGCATCGCGCCACGGTCCACATCCCGTGCGCGATGGCTCGCCGGAAGCCGAAGAGCCGGGCCGTGAAGGCGTAGAGGTGGATCGGGTTGCGGTCTCCGGACGCGGCCGCGTACCGCCGCCCGATGTCTCCGGCCAGCCGCCACTCGGCGATGACGGGCAACGGCTCCGTCTCTTCCTTCGGAGTCGGAGTCGGAGTCGGAGATGGTGGGGTGCGGGCGTCCGTCCGGTGCCGGGCGAGATACGTACTCCGCGACTCCCATACGACGTCCCCCGCCGCCCGCATCTCCGTGACCACGGCGGCCTCCGTGCCCCGCCGGTGGGGCGCCAGTCCCTCGACGTGGACGGTGACTTCGTACTCCCCGGTCGCCGGGAGCGCACGCCGCTGGGTGATCTCGATCGACGTATGGACGAGTCCCAGCAGGGGCAGCGGGAAGCCCCGGCCGCTCATCAGCCGCATGGCCAGCGGGAAGCCCAGCACCTGCGGATAGGTGACCGGCAGCGCGTCGTCGCCGGTGGCGAAGCCGCAGACGCGTTCGTAGGCGGCCAGCCGGGCGAGGTCGATGCGGACGCCGGGCAGGACGAGCCGGGTGCGGGGGAAGTCGGCGTCCGGGCGGGGCCGTTTGAAGGGGGAGAGGAGGGCGCCGCGGGCGAGCAGGGGCGTGAGCGCGGGCGCGTCGGTCAGGTCGGCCATGGTCATCTCCCCACGCGAAGAATCTGCTTACTCTGAAGTAAAGTTACCTCAGGTAAGGCCAGGTCGGGAGGTGAGGATTCCTCACCTTAGGGGGGTTCCAACGCGCCGGTAAACTAGGGAAGTTGATGTCCGGCGGGCAGGTTCCTGTGTGATCGCCGAGGTTGCACATCCCCGGCCCCTTACCACCCCGTAACCCGCACGAACTCCACACCTGTGCGCCGTACGATCGCCCACCTAACCAGCGGTAACACGCGCGGCCGCACACCGCTGGTGAACGCCGCAGTACGCGCTGCGCGTACTACATGCAGCAGAGCCGTACGAGCTGCACGCCCCAGGAGCTGCCCATGTCGATTCCGCAAGCGTCCCCTTCCGGCTCCACCCCCGACTTCGGCATCGACCTCGACTACGACGGTGAGCCGATCCTCAGGGCGCCGGAGATCCGTCGGCTGGACGGAGTGGTGCGGGAGGTGTCCATTCCGCCGCTGGTCGCACCGGCCGTGCACGGCTCGCTCGCCGACCTGCCGTTCGACCGCGCGGAGACGCAGCCGGGGCATGTGGTCCTCAGCCGCAAGACGGAGGAAGGCGACTGGATCGACGTGACGGCGGCCGAGTTCGCCGCGCAGGCGCACGCGGTGGCCAAAGGGCTGATAGCCGAGGGGCTGGTCCCCGGCGACCGGGTCGCCGTCATGGCCCGTACGAGATACGAGTGGACGCTCCTCGACTTCGCCGCCTGGGCCGCCGGCCTGGTGACCGTCCCCGTCTACCCCACCTCCTCCGTCTACCAGGTTCGCTGGATCCTCCAGGACTCCGGCGCGGTCGCCCTGGTCACCGAGACCGCATCCCAGGCCGCCGCCATCGGCCCCGAGCGCGAACGTCTGCCCGACCTGCGCCATATGTGGGTCATCGAGAAGGGCCATGTGGACCGGCTGGCGGAGCTGGGCGAGCAGGTGCCGGACCAGGAGGTGGACGTACGCCGCGGGATGCTGGTCCCCGACACCCTCGCCACCCTCATCTACACCTCGGGTACGACCGGCCGCCCCAAGGGCTGCGCGCTCAGCCACGGCAACTTCTTCGCCGAGGTCGACAACGCGATCGAACTCCTGTACCCGATCTTCAAGGCGCGCACGAGCGAAGAGGCGTCGGTGCTGCTGTTCCTGCCGATGTCGCATGTCTTCGGCCGGATGGTGGCGATCGCATGCGTCCGGGCGGGAGTACGGCTGGGTCATGCGCCGAGCCTGAAACCGGACGACCTGCTGCCGGACCTGGCGAGCTTCAAACCGACGTGTCTGCTGGCCATCCCGTACATGCTGGAGAAGATCTTCAACAGCGCGCGCGCCCGTGCGGAGTCGAGCGGCCGGGTCTCGGCGTTCGACCGTGCGACGAACGTGGCCGTCAAGTACGGCGAGGCGATGGAGGCGAAACAGACGGGGACGGGCTCGGGCCCCAACCGGGCGCTGAAAGCCGCGCGTAGCTTCTACGACCCCCTGGTCTACCGCCGTATCCGCAACGCCATGGGCGGACGCGTGCGGTACGCGATCTGCGGCGGCTCCCCGCTCGGCAGGCGGCTGGCCGCGTTCTACGCCGGGGCGGGCATCGAGATCTACGAGGGCTACGGCCTGACGGAGACCACGGCCGCGGCGACCATCACGCCCCCGCTCAAACCCCGCCTGGGCACGGTCGGTTGGCCGCTCCCCGGCACGAAGGTCCGCATCGCCGCGGACGGCGAGATCCTGCTGGCCGGCGGTCAAGTACTGCGCGGCTACTGGGACCCGCAGGCCGGCGGAGTGGTCCCCGCGGCCCCCGACGGCTGGCTGGCGACGGGGGACATCGGTGCGCTGGACGACGAGGGCTACCTGACCATCACCGGCCGCAAGAAGGAACTCCTGATCACCGCGGGCGGCAAGAGCGTGGCCCCGATGCCGCTGGAGAACTGGCTCCGCTCCCACCCGCTGATCTCCCAGGCGATCGTCGTCGGCGACGGCCGCCCCTACGTCTCCGCGCTGATCACCCTCGACATGGACGGCATCACCCACTGGCGCCGCATGAACGGCAAACACCCGGTCCCCGCCGAACTCCTGGTCAACGACGAGGAGTTGACCGCCATCCTGCAACGCGCCGTGGACGACGCCAACAAGCTCGTCTCCCGCCCCGAATCGATCCGCCGCTTCGCGATCCTGCCGCAGGACTTCACGGAGTTCTCCGGCCATCTGACGCCCTCCATGAAGCTGCGCCGCGAGGTGGTCATGCGGGACTTCGCGGCGGATGTGGAGCGGCTGTACGAACGTTAGTTGCGCGGCGGGTGGGGGCATCAGGAACGGGTGACCTCCGAACCCGCCGCCCCCGCAGGGGATTCCGCCCGCACGGAAGTCCGCGCGCCGTCGCCGGAACTGCTCGACCTGTACAAGATGGCCGTCGAAATGTCGGATCGGGTCTCGTCACGGCGAGCGACTGCGAACGCCTTCTTTCTCTCCGTCCAGACCGCCTTCCTCGGCGCGATGGGTGTCACCGCCACGGACAACGCGCGTGTGCCGTGGTGGGCGGCGCTCGTATTGGCGCTCGCCGGAATCTCCATCTCGCTGGTCTGGTGGATTCAGTTACACAGTTACCGCACGCTCAACCGCGCGAAATTCGACATCATCAATGCCGTTGAACCGCGGCTGCCGCTTCAGGTTTTCAGTAAGGAGTGGGAGATACTGACCCGGAACTCCGGCGGGCCGCGGTGGACCAGGTATGCCGAGTTGGGTGCTACTGAACGGAAAATCCCCTGGGTGTTTGCGGCATTGCACGCGGGTCTGTTCATCGGCATACTCTCCACGTGAATTATCTACGCGCGGACGCCGGCCTGATACGCGAACTATTGCCGCCGGAGGCCCGGCCGCCGTCGGACTCGGACGGACTCTTCCTGCTGTACGCCGTCCTGATGCGGGCCAAGGGCGAGCAGGTCACCGCGGCCGATGTCCACGACGCCTGGGCCGCCTGGATGGAGAGCCGGGACGAGAGCCATGCGGCACTCGTCCCCTTCGAGGAACTGTCCCCGGCCACGCAGGATGAGGATCTGCCCTACGTGCGGGCCATCCAGGCAGCGGCCCGGACCAGGGCCGCCGCCCGCCGCTGATCGGCCGCGCCAGGGATCTGCGGCGGACAGGTGCGCGAAGTAGCTCTCCCAATGCAGCACGCGCGTGAGCAGGTGCTCGTCCGCTGCTCCGAGACCGGCCGCGCACACCAGGCAGAACGCGAACATGGTGCTGTAGTCGTACAGCGACAACGCCTCGGCTTTCAGTCCCGCATAACTCCGATACCACTAGGGATGCCTGGTCCGAGCCTTCTTCATTGCCCTCTCAACGTCCGGGATCGCCTCCTTCCACAACCCACCCGCATCCAGCAACTCATCGTCCTTCTCCAGGAATTCCGGCCGAGCTTCCATATGCCTCCGTCGGCGTCTCCGGCCGCCCCCCAGCGCTTGAACGCCACGCCCCGAGGTGCCCGGCTCGCCAGACGACTCACCGCGTTGCAACTCGCCGCGTGGGGGCACCCGTACGACAGTGGGGTGAACCGCACCGCGCAACAGCTCGTCGCCGAGCTCGCGGCGAATGCCGTGACGCATGGGCGTGTTCCCGGGCGGGGGCTGATTCTTGTCTCGCTGCTTGCTCTCACCTGGGGTGTTGCGGAGCGCGACGTCGGGAAGACGGTGGGGGTGGAACTCGCCCTCAAGGAGCCGGGGTTGTGAGTGCAGAAAACGGTTGCCGTCCTGTGACGACAACCGCTTGACGTGACATGCCGTCGGGGCATTGGCTACCGCCACCCGGGTAGCAACGCCGCTCATCCGCTCGGAAGGCTCCAGTAGTGAACCCTCGTTCCCCCCACACATCAGTCCTGCGCCGTATCGGTATAGCCCTCGCCGCCTCCGCCTCGGCCCTGTCGATCGCCGCGTGCGGTGTCGTCGACGGAATCGGGGACAGCGACAGCTCCGCGTCCCCGGAGAAGGGCGACGACATCACGGTGGGTCTCCTCCTGCCGGACAAGGACACGACCCGTTTCGACAAGTTCGACCACCCGCTGATCAAGAAGGAAGTCGCGACCCTCACCAACAACAAGGGCAAGGTCGTCTACGCCAACGCCGAGGCGAGCGTGGCCGAGCAGAGCCGGCAGTTCCAGAAGATGATCGACGACAAGGTGGATGTCATCCTCGTCGACGCGCTGGATGCCAAGGCCATCGCCTCGGACGTACAGAAGGCCAAGGACGCGAACATTCCGGTCATCGCCTACGACCGGCTCGCGCAGGGGCCCATCGACGCGTATGTCTCCCACGACAACGAGCTGGTCGGCGAGGTGCAGGGCCGCGCCATCATGGGCGAACTCGGCTCGCGGGCCGAGTCCGCCAAGGTCGTCATGATGAACGGCGATCCCGGTGACCCGAACACGGCACTGTTCAAGAAGGGCGCGCTCGACGAACTCGAGGGCAAGGTCAACATCGTCCAGCAGTACGACACGGACAAGTGGTCGCCCGACGTCGCCGAAGCGAACATGGGGAAGGCGATCGAGGCCGTCGGGCTGGACGACATCGCCGCCGTGTACGCGGCGAGCGACGGTCTCGCGGGCCCCGTCATCAAGGCGCTCAAGGCGGCGGGCGCGAGCAAGGTTCCGCCGGTGACCGGGCAGGACGCGAATCTGGACGCGGTGCAGCGGATCGTCGCGGGCGACCAGTACATGACCGTGTACAAGCCGTTCGCCCAGGAGGCGACCCAGGCCGCGAAGATGGCCGTGTACAAGGTCCAGGGGCGCTCGATCGAGTTCGACGCACTGACCCAGGACAAGATCGACAGCCCGACGCAGGACGACATTCCCGCACAGCTGGTGCCGGTGATCGCCGTCACCCAGGACAACATCGAGGAGACGCTGATCCAGGACGACGTCTACACCGTCAAGGAGATCTGCACCGCGGAGTATGCGGCGGACTGCGCGGCGATCGGCCTGAAGTGAGCCCGGAGCGGAGCGGTCAGGGCCGCGCGCCGTCCCTTCGGTAGCTCTCGACCAAGTGCGCAAACGCCCTGGTCGGCGGGCTGAGCGCGTCCCAGCGGCGCACGGCCCAGCCGACGGGCAGTGGGCGGAGGCTGGGGAGCGGGATCAGGCGGAGCGCTCCGGTGCCCGGGACGGACAGCCCCGGCAACGCGGGCACGACCGCCCGCCCGACCCCCAGCTCGGCCAGGAGCAGCGCCGTGTCCCAGTCGGCCACGCTGGTGTCGAAGCTGAAACGTACGCCCAAGTCGGCGCAGGCGGCGTCGAGATGGGCGGCCGAGGTGGAGGTCGGAGGCAGTCGGATGAGTCGTACGTCCTCCAACTCGGCGGCGTCCAGGGACGCGCGGTCGGCCAGCGGATCGCCGGCCCGCACCGCCAGCACCCACGGCAGCTCCACCACCGGCCGCTGCTCGATGCCCCGCACCGGCCGGCCCAGCGTGATCCACGCCAGGTCCAGGTCGCTGTCGGCCAGCGCGTCGAAACACGCGCGGCTCGAACTCTCCGTACGGAACTCCAGGTTGACCTTGGGGTGCCGCTGCCGGAACGTCACCACCGCGTCCGACATGAAGTGCCGTACGGTCGTCGCGCCCGTCGCCACCCGTACCGTGCCGCTCTCCCCGTCGGCCAGATCCCGCAGCCGCCGCAGCGCCAGCTCCAGCCCGACGAGCCCTTCGGACGCGGCCGCCTCCAGTACGCGGCCCGCGGGCGTCGGTACGACACCCCGCGGCTGCCGCTCCAGCAGGCTGACCCCCGTCTCCCGCTCCAGCCGCTTCACGTGCTGGCTCACCGCGGACTGGGTGCACGAGAGATCACGCGCCACCGCACTGAGGCTCCCGGCCCGGCACACCGCCACGAATACACGCAGGTCGTCAAGGGTCACAACACCCAAGCTAACACTAAGAGTTAGTGACAAAACCTTAGGATTGACTGGCCTCTGGCTCCTGTACGACGATCTCTCCAGGGCCCGGGCGGCAACCCGCTCCGCGCCTCCGCCGGGTCCGGACCGAGTGCGGGGGAGGAGCGGGTGCCGACCCACACGCTGCGGGTTCGTTGTGGCTGGTCGCGCCCACGCGGCGGAGCCGCATATAGATACAGCCCCGCGCCCCTGACGGGGCGCTGATGCTAGGTGGGTTTGCGGGCGATCAACATCGCCTGTTGCGTCGTCTCGTTCGGGGCTGGCTCTCGCACCATCCGCATGACAGGCGCGAACCCTGCCGCCCTGAGCAAGCCGTCGATCTGGTCCGGCTGGCGTCGTTGGAAGTCCAGCGTTACCTCGTGGCCCCAGGGCCGCTCGTGGCGGCGGGGCTCGTCGCCGATCTGGAAGGCGATCAGGAGGTGGCCGCCCGGTGCGAGGACGCGGCGGAACTCGGCGAAGAGGGAGGGGAGTTCGTTCACGGGGGTGTGGATGGAGGAGTACCAGGAGACGGCGCCCGCGAGGGAACCGTCGGGAAGGTCCAGCTCCAGCATCGAGCCCTGCTCGAACCGCAGCCCCGGGTTCTCCCGCCGGGCGATCGCGAGCATCGACTCCGAGAGGTCGAGCCCGAAGACGGACAGTCCTAGGGAGGCGAGGTGGGCCGTGACCCGCCCCGGCCCGCAGCCCAGGTCGGCCACGCGGCCCCCTGCCCCCACCAGTTCCGCGAACCCGGCGAACACCGCCCGGTCCAGGGGCTTGGCCAGTTCGGTACGGAAGAGGTCGGCGTAGTCCTCGGCGATGGCGTCGTAGAAGGTGCGCGTGGTGGTGAGGAAGTCGGCTTCGGTCATGGCCGGGGACCCTACCGAGACCCACTGACAGTCCCTGACAATCACGCCACACCCGCCGCCCGCAGCACCCCCGTTGTGGCCGCCGCCCCCAGCACCACCACCACGAACGGCGCCCGACGCCACGCCAGCACACCCCCGACCAGCACCCCACCCGGCCGCGCCCACCCCGCGAAGTCCCCGCCCTCGGTCAGCGCGCCGGTCGCCAGCAGCGCGGCGAGCAGGACGACCGCGCCCGCTGACATCAACTCCTGGATCTTCAGCGGGAGTTCCACACGTCCGTACAGAACCGGCCCGACCAGCCGGAAGGCGTACGTCCCCACTGCCAGCGCCAGGATCATCGCGACCGTCGTGCTCATGCCGCCGCCCGCCTCCGTCCGTATACGAACAGCCCGGCGAGCGCGAGCAGCACCGGCACCCCGGCTGGGACGGCGGGGGTCACCGCCAGTGCCACGACTGCGCCGAGCACGGCGGCCCGTCGTATGCCCGCGTCCTTGCGCAGGGCGGGCAGCACCAGCGCCATCAGGACGGCGGGGAAGGCCGCGTCGAGGCCGTACGTCGCCGTGTCGCCGAGCGCGCTTCCGGCGAGTGCGCCCGCGAGGACGCCGATGTTCCAGGCGGCGAAGAGGCCGAGGCCGTTCACCCAGAATGCCGTGCGGCGTCGTACCGGATCGGACTGGGCGAGGGTGAAGGCGACCGTCTCGTCGGTGACGAGGTGGGCGCCGAGGAAGCGGGCGAGCCGGCTCCGGCCGCCGAGGACGTCCGCCACGGCCAGGCTGAAGGCCGCCGTCCGGGTGTTCAGGAGCAGTCCGGTCGCCGCCGCGGCGAACGGCCCGCCGCCGGCGAGCAGTACGCCGACCGCGCTGAACTGTGCCGAGCCCGCGTACACGACCAGCGACATCACCACCGGCACCCAGACCGGCAGCCCGCCGGCCACCGCGACCGCGCCGAAGGAGACGCCGACGACACCGCTCGCCAGCCAGACGAGGGCGCTGTCGCGCACCAGAGGTGCCATCATCGGTGTTCGGAGTAGCGAACGCATGTTCTCCAGGATGGACACCCGGATGGCTGTTCGTCAAGCCGAACGAACGTACCTGTAGAGCGAACGACGGGAAGTGAAGCGCATGAGCGAGCCCCTCACCTGGATCGCCGCCTCCCTGCGCCGCGAGCGCACCCGGGCCGGGCTGTCGCTGTCCGAGCTGGCCAAACGGGCGGGGATCGCCAAGTCCACGCTGTCCCAGCTGGAGGCGGGCAGCGGAAACCCCAGCGTGGAGACGCTGTGGGCGCTGGGGGTCGCGCTCGGGGTGCCGTTCAGCGTGCTGGTGGAGCCGCCGGCTTCGGCGGTTCAGGTGATCCGGGCGGGCGAGGGGCCCACGGTCGCCTCCGAACGGGCGGACTACGTGGCCACCTTGCTCTCCGCCAGTCCGCCCGGCGCCCGGCGGGACATCTACCACCTGCGCGCGGAGCCGGGCCCGGCCCGGGAGTCGGAGCCGCACATTCCGGGAAGCGTGGAGCACTTGATCGTCAGCACGGGCCGGGTGAAGGCGGGGCCCCGGGGCGAGGAGGTCGAGCTGGGGCCCGGCGACTACATGTCGTATCGCGGGGATGTGCCGCACTCGTACGAGGCGCTGGCAGCCGGGACGACGTTCGTGCTGGTCATGCAGCACGTGTGAGGGCCCGAGCAAAGGCAGGAGCCCCGTCGCCTTGCGGCGCGGGGCTCCTTGGGTACTGCTATTC
The DNA here is from genome assembly GCF_040656035.1 of Streptomyces sp. NPDC050211. Classification (NCBI taxonomy): domain Bacteria; kingdom Bacillati; phylum Actinomycetota; class Actinomycetes; order Kitasatosporales; family Streptomycetaceae; genus Streptomyces; species Streptomyces sp. NPDC050211. Next base: position 300,441 of record NZ_JBFALC010000002.1, on the reverse strand, counting down.
GTTCCGGATCAAAGCACCAGGCTCCGAGGCCGAAGACTCAGACGGGGGTGACGTTCTCCGCCTGCGGGCCCTTCGGGCCCTGAGTGACGTCGAAGGAGACCTGCTGGTTCTCCTCCAGCGAGCGGAAGCCGCTCGCATTGATCGCGGAGTAGTGAACGAAGACGTCGGGGCCGCCGCCTTCTTGGGCGATGAAACCAAAGCCCTTTTCGGCGTTGAACCACTTCACGGTTCCGGTAGCCATAAGCCCTCCTTGGGCCCAAAGGGTTGCCCTGCTCCAGAACCTGCAAGTGTGAAAACAGTGCCGCACAACTGCATACGTCTGAAAACGACGAGAGCCCGCGGTTACATGCTCCGCAGGCTCTGTACTGCAAGGGAAACCAAACTGCAACTTGCGGCGAGCCTAGCATGCAGGCAGCCGAAAGCAATAGAGGCCAAGATCACGTCACTCGGAAGTTTGAAGATCGAGGCGGGGGCTGACGGGGCCTATGAGGCGGTTCGCGGCACCCTGAAGGGTGCACCGTACCCCACGGGGTCTAGTCTCGCGATGTGGACATTTCTCGCACCCGGCCGCGCGTCGGCCACATTCAGTTCCTCAACTGCCTGCCCCTGTACTGGGGGCTCGCGAGAACCGGCACCCTCCTCGACTTCGAGCTGACCAAGGACACCCCGGAGAAGCTCAGCGAGCAACTGGTCCAGGGTGACCTCGACATCGGGCCCATCACGCTCGTGGAGTTCCTGCGCAACGCCGACGACCTGGTCGCCTTCCCGGACATCGCCGTCGGCTGCGACGGCCCGGTGATGTCCTGCGTGATCGTCTCGCAGGTCCCGCTGGACCGGCTGGACGGCGCCCGGGTCGCCCTCGGCTCGACCTCGCGCACCTCCGTCCGCCTGGCCCAGCTGCTGCTGGCCGACCGCTACGGCGTACAGCCCGACTACTACACCTGCCCGCCCGACCTGAGCCTGATGATGCAGGAGGCCGAGGCGGCCGTACTGATCGGGGACGCCGCGCTGCGCGCCAACCTGCTCGACGGCCCGCGGTTCGGCCTCGAGGTGCACGACCTCGGCGCGCTGTGGAAGGAGTGGACCGGCCTGCCCTTCGTCTTCGCCGTCTGGGCCGCCCGCCGCGACTACCTGGAGCGCGAGCCCGTCATCACCCGTGCAGTCCACGAGGCCTTCCTCGCCTCCCGCAACCTCTCCCTCGACGAGGTCGGCAAGGTCGCCGAGCAGGCGGCCCGCTGGGAGGCCTTCGACGAACAGGTCCTGGAGCGGTACTTCACGACCCTCGACTTCCGCTTCGGAGGTCCGCAGTTGGAGGCGGTCGCCGAGTTCGCCCGCCGCGTGGGTCCGACGACCGGCTTCCCCGCCGACGTGAAGGTGGATCTGCTCCAGCCGTAGGAGCGTCTGTACCAATAGGCTGCGGGACTGCAGGCGTACGCGGAGGAGACAGGCGTGCGCGGGGGAGAGGGGGGCGCGCCATGCAACCGCTCGACGTCGACGAACCCACCACCGTGGGTCCCTACCGGCTGCTCGGCCGGCTCGGCTCCGGCGGCATGGGGCGGGTCTATCTGGGCCGCAGCTCCGGCGGACGCACGGTCGCGGTGAAGATCGTGCATCCGCACTTCGCCCTCGACGAGGAGTTCCGCGCCCGCTTCCGGCGCGAGGTCGACGCCGCGCGCCGGGTGGGCGGCTCCTGGACCGCGCCGGTACTGGACGCCGACCCCGACGCGCGGGTGCCGTGGGTGGCCACCGCGTATGCGGCGGGTCCCTCGCTGAGCGCGGCGATCGCGGACCGAGGTCCGCTGCCGCTCCATTCCGTACGGGCCTTGGGTGCGGGTCTGGCCGAGGCGCTGGCGGCCGTGCACGAACTGGGGCTGGTCCACCGGGATGTGAAGCCCTCGAATGTGCTGCTCACCCTCGACGGACCGCTGCTGATCGACTTCGGTATCGCCCGGGCCACGGACGGCACGGCGTCCCTCACCTCCACCGGCGTCTCGATCGGCTCGCCCGGCTATATGTCGCCCGAGCAGATCCTCGGCAAGGGCGTCACGGGTGCGGCGGACGTCTTCTCGCTGGGGGCGGTGCTGGCGTACGCGGCGACGGGGGAGCCGCCGTTTCCCGGTGACTCGTCGGCGGCGCTGCTCTACAAGGTCGTACACGAAGAGCCCGAACTCGGGTCCCTGACTGGTGACTTGCGGGAGCTGGTGGCGGCCTGTCTCGGGAAGGACCCGGGGGCGCGGCCCGCGCCGGGTGAGGTGGCCCGGCGACTGGCTCCGGAGGGCGCGGCCCGGCTGGTCGCCGGTGGGTGGCTGCCGGGGGCGCTGGTGGAGCAGGTGAGCCGGGGTGCCGTACAGCTGCTGAATCTTGAGGCGGGTGAGGAACAGCCGTCCGGGCCGGTGGGGTTCAGCAATCCGTCGGTGGGGGAGTTCGGGCCGCCGCCGGTCATGCCGTCCGTCGGGCCGTCGGGTTCCGCGCCGTCGCCGGTCATGCCGTCCGTCGGGCCGTCGGGTTCCGCGCCGCAGGCCTCCGTGCCCGAGCCGCGGGACGCCGCGCCGACGGTGCACCCGCAGCAGCCCGGCAGGCTCTCCGTTTCCGTGGCGGCGACCTCGGCGCCGGGTGACGGTGGTCGGGGTCGGAAGGTGAGCTGCACGGTGGCTCTCGCGGTCGCGGGGGCGCTGGCGGCGGTGACGGTGGGGTCGGTGTTCGTGTTCGACCTGTTGCCGGGAGACGACAACGGGTCGGACGCGGCGGGCGGTTCACCCTCCAGCTCGGCGTCGAGCTCGGCGTCCAGTGAGCCGGGTGACGGTAATCCGACCGCCGTGCCCGCCGCCTACCTCGGCACCTGGGAAGGCCGGGCCACCGGACTTGGCGGCAGCCTCCCCATGGGCACCTTCCGGGTCACCCTCCACAAGGCGGACGTGGGCGAGGAGTTGGGGACTCTTCGGCAGACCGATCCGGTCGGCCTCGTCTGCAATGACGTACTGACTCTGAAGAGCGTGTCCGCGAAGGAGATCGTGGCGACGTCCGTGGGGGCGGAAGGCAATCACGCGGGGTGCAGCCAGGCTGCCGCGACGGTGCGGATCACTCCGGTCGGGGACGATCTCAACTACCGGTCGGACAGCGCGGAGTCGGGGAATCCGACGGCCCGGATGTCGAAGATCAATTAGCGGTTCCCGCTTCAGGACACCTTTTGTCTACCTCTTGGTAATGCCCTGTTCGGGAAACTCCGGTGCACGTATCCGGAATTCTTCCCCACAGTTCCTCATGTCACACAACCATTCGTGAGCAGCGCTCATCTAAGACGGCGAATCACCCGCAATTCTCCGGAGGCTTGCCGAGAATGGTCAGTACGAGCCTGCCCATGGCCGGTTCCCTGAGTGGAAGTGGCGCTGCTCACAGGAACCCGGTCCGCCGACCGGACAGGGACAGGGTGTGAACCAGACGACCCGTCTCGAACGGACGGAACAGGCGACCGGGGCAACGCCGTCGCCCGGAGCCACGCACGGACCCCGGACGCGGCTCCGCCTCCGGCTGCCCCGCCGCCCCACCGGCCCGGCGGGCACCGCCGCGCTGCTGGCCGCGGCCCTCACCATCGCCGTCCTGTGCGCCGGCGACATCATCGCCCGCAGCTACCCCTTCGGCTCCCGCACCCGCAGCGTCAACGACCTCGGCAACCAGTACGTACCCTTCCACGCCCACCTGTGGGACCTGCTGCACGGGCGGGCCGACGGCGGCCTCCTCGTCAACTGGCAGTCCGGGTACGGCTCCAGCTTCCTGCCCGACCTCGGTACGTACGTCAGCAGCCCGTTCGCCCTGCTCGTAGGGGTGTTCCCGCGGGACGAGATCGACCTCGCGGTGTATGTGATCACCCTGCTGAAGGTGGCGTCGGCGGGGGCCGCGATGGCCTGGCTGCTGCTCAGGATGCGCCCCGGCCGCTGGTGGGCCGCGGGGCTGCTGGGAGCGTCGTACGCCCTGTGCGGCTGGACGCTTGCGAGTGCCATCTACAACACGATGTGGCTCGACGGACTTCTCGCCCTGCCGCTGCTGTGCCTGGTCGGCGAGTGGGCGCTGAACGACCGGCGCCGGGTGCTCGGCGTGGTCATCGTGGCGCTCGTCTGGATCGCCAACTTCTACACGGCGTACATGGCCACGCTCGCCGCCGGTCTGGTGGTGCTGCTGCGGCTGTATCTCGCGGACCTCGACCGGCGGCAGCGCCTCGCGGCGGCGGGCCGCGCCGTGCTGACCATGGCGCTCGGCGTGGGACTGGCCGCGCCGCTGGTGGTCGTCGTGTACTTCGGCACCAAGCACGCCTACCCCGGTGTGGTCCGGACGTTCGTCCCCTCATCGACCGAAGACATGGTGGCCCGGCTGCTGCCGGCGACGTACAACTTCGGTACGCCCGCCATCTACGTCGGCACCACAGCGCTGCTGCTCGCCCTCGCCCTGCCCTTCCACCGGAAGGTCCCGCGCCCGGTCCGCTACGGCTGGACGCTGCTCGTCGTCGCCGTTGCGCTGTCGTTCCAGTGGGGCCCGACCCACCTTCTCTGGCACGCCTTCTCCACCCCGAACGGCAGCTCGTACCGCCAGACCTTCGTGCTCTGCGGGCTGCTGGTGATCGCCGCGTGGCATGCGCTGGCGTACGGCCCGCCCGGCCGGCGCGCGTTGGGTGCGGCGGGCGGACTGCTGGCGCTGATCGTCGCCGTCGCGAGCCGCAGTGCGCTGACGGACCGCTCGTTCGTCCTGCCGCTCACCCTTGTCGCCGCCGCGGGCGCCCTGTGCGGGCTGGCCCTGCTGGCCCGCCACCACAGCGGGCGCAAGACGGTACTCGCCGGACTGGCCGTGACCCTGCTCATCGGCACGCAGGTCGGCGAGGCCACCGCCACCTCGGCCGTCGCCACCCGGCTGCGCTTCGGGCACCTCGACGACTACGCGCCCTGGGGACCGCGGCAGCAGCAACAGGCGGACACGATCGCCGAGGCCGACGGCTGGCCCCGCTATCGGACCGACCCGGGCCGGGAGCAGACCGTCGGCAACGACCCGCTGATGGTGGGCGGTCAGGGCGCCCAGTACTACAGCAGCCTGACCGCCGACGTCCTCAGCCGCACGCTCATCGCCCTCGGGGACGGCTACACCTCGCGCGGCCGCAACATCCAGAGCCTGGACAACGCCGTCACGGACGCGATCTTCTCCGTCGGCGCGCGCGTGCACTCACCGCCGGACCCGCATCAGGGCTGGTTCCCGCAGGACGGCACCGAGGCGACCGTGTCCCGGCAGGACGTGCCGCCTCTGGTGACGGTGCGGCCGACCGCCGGCGCGAACGTCTCCGCCTTCGGGCCGTCGCCGTACCGCAACCAGGAACTGCTGCTGGGCGCCCGGGTCTACACCGTGCCGCCCCTCACCGTCCGTACCCCCTCCGGGAAGCAGCCGCAGCGCAGCGCCGACAGCCGACCGGGCTTGCGGGTCAACGGCCCCGGCAGGTCGACGGTCACCACCACCTGCCGGGCCGGCAGCGAGGCGTACCTCTGGGCCCCGCACTTCTCGGGCACCGCGAGCATCACCGGGTCGCAGACCCCCGGGCGGTTCCGCTCCGACCCCGGAACCAAGATCGCCGCGATCGAGCCCCTCGGCACGGTCCCGGCGTCCGGACGGCTCCGCATCGAGCTGTCCCCCAACCGGCCGGGCGTCGTCCCCGAGGGCGCGATCGGCTGCCTCGACACCGGGCGCCTGCGCGCCGCCGTCGACCGGCTGAAGACCACCGGCGCCACGAAGGTGTCCGTCTCCGACGGCACGATCCGCGCCGAACTGCCGCCCGGCAGCAAGGGAACCGCGGTCGTCGCGGCCCCGCGCATCGCCGGCTGGCGCTGTGCGACCGGTGACGCCGACGCCGTACCCGCGAAGCAGTACTACGGCCTGATCGCCGTCCCCCTGGACGGCTCCTCGACCAGTCTCACCTGCACGTTCCACCCACCGGGCCTGCGCCTGGGCGGAGCCGTCGGCGCCGCCTCCCTGCTGACCCTCATCGCCCTCAGCGTCCTCGCCGCGGTCAGACGACGGCGCGCACACCACCATCCGAGCGCCTGACCACCGCTCGCCGACCGGACCTCACGGGGAGTACCCGAACCATGCTCATCTCGATCGTCGCACCCTGTTTCAACGAAGAAGACGTCATAGCCCGGTTCCACGACGCGGTCCAGAAGATCGCGGAGGAACTCCTGCCGCTCGGCCACGACATGGAGTTCGTCTACGTCGACGACGGCAGCCGCGACCGGACTCTCGAGGAGTTGCAGCGGCTGGCCGAACTCGACGCGCGCGTACGCTATGTCTCCTTCAGCCGGAACTTCGGCAAGGAGGCAGCCCTGCTCGCCGGTCTGCGCCATGCCTCGGGAGACTCCGTGATCGTCATGGACGCGGACCTCCAGCACCCGCCGGAGCTGATCCACCGCATGGTGGAACTGCACACACAGGGCTACGACCAGGTCATCGCCAAGCGCACCAGGACCGGCGACCGCCTCACCCGCACGGTCACCGCCCGCCTCTACTACCGCCTCATCAACCGCCTCGTCGACGTCGAACTCGTCGACGGCGTGGGCGACTTCCGTCTGCTCTCCCGGCGTGTGGTGGACGCGATCGTGGACCTCACCGAGTACAACCGCTTCTCCAAGGGCCTGTTCGCCTGGGTGGGCTTCCCCAGCACCACCTTCGAGTACGAGAACGCCACCCGCGCCCACGGCAGCAGCTCCTGGAGCTTCCGCAGCCTGCTCAACTACGGCCTCGACGGCCTGCTCTCCTTCAACAACCGCCCGCTGCGCGCCGCCCTCTACCTCGGCATGGCACTGCTGCTGTGCACGGGCCTGTACACGGCGTGGATCGTGGGCGCCGCGCTCATCAACGGCGTCGAGACCCCGGGCTATGTCACGATTATCACGGCCGTCACCGCTGCGGCGGCCATGCAAATGATCATGCTGGGGATCATCGGCGAATACACCGGGCGGATCTACTACGAGGTCAAGGGCCGCCCGCACTTCCTGGTGAAGGCGACGAACGTGGACCGAGCACAGGACCCGGCACGGTGCGGCGGTCACCCGACCAAGGATCTCATTCCCTGATGAGCAATTCCCTGACGCGCAATTCCTTGACGAACACGCGAACCGGAACCGAGGCGGAACCCCGCCCGATATCGGGCCAGATCGTCGTGTTCGCCGTCGTCGGTGTCATCAACACCGGCACGTACTACGGCCTTTACCTGCTGCTCCTGCCGCACCTTCCGTACATGGCCGCGCATCTCGTCGCCTCCGGCCTCAGCATGATCGGGTCCTTCTTCCTCAACACCCGGTTCACTTACCGGACGAAGCCGACCTGGCGGAAATTCCTGCTGTTCCCCCTGACGAACGCGACGAGCTTCGTCGTCACCACGGCAGGGGTGTACGTCATCGTCGACATCCTGCACGCCGGGAGCCGCTTCGCTCCGCTGCTCGCGTCGATGGTGGCGATCCCGGCGACGTTCGTGGTGTCCCGGACGATCATGCTGCCGAAGGGCCGGCAGAACTGAGGATCCGGTACAAGTGCCGCTGCCATACTGACTCCTTGTGACTGGCCTCCTCGTGATCGTCGCCGCGTTGTGGGGCGCGGTGACGGGTGCGCTGCTGCCCCGCGCGGCCTACCGCTTCGCCGTCCCGTCGGGGGAGGAGTGGCGCGAGCAGTGCCCCGGCGGGCATCCGATCCGGGGATGGGCCGGGCGGGCGCGATGTGCGGAGTGCCCGGACCCGTCGTACGGCCCCGCCACCACCCCCGCCCTCCCGCTCGCCACGGCCCTCGTCTGCGCCGCCCTCGCCGCCGCCACCGACACCCGCCCCGAAATCGCCGTCTGGCTCCTCCTCGCCCCCGTCGGCGTGCTCCTCGCGGTCGTCGACTTCCGGGTGCAGCGCCTGCCGGACGCACTGACCCTCCCGCTCGCGGCGGCGGTCCTGGCCCTCCTCGGGCTTGTCGCGCTCGTCCCCGAGCACACCGGGGACTGGCTCACCGCCCTGTTCGGCGCGCTGACGCTCGGCTGCGGCTACTTCGTCCTGTTCCTGATCAACCCCGGCGGCATGGGCTTCGGCGACGTCAAGCTGGCCCTCGGCATGGGCGCCGCACTGGGCTGGTACGGCTGGCCGACGGTGATGCTCGGCACGCTCGCGGGGTTCGTGCTGGGGGCGCTCTACGGCGGTGCGCTCGTCGTCGCGCGGAAGGCGGGCCGGAAGACGGCGATCCCGTTCGGGCCGTTCCTGATCGCGGGGGCGTATGTCGGATTGCTGATCGGGGCGTACACGGCCTGAGGTCGGCTGGATAAAAGGCCTGGCGTAGGCTGGCTGAGTCCGTCCACAACCCTTGACGAAAGGGACGCTCCGGTGACCGAGAAGGCCGACCTTCAGTCCGTCCTCGACCGTGCCGCCGAGGGTGGGCGGATCACCCCGGAGGAGGCGCTCGACCTCTACCGCGACGCCCCGCTGCACGCGCTCGGCGCCGCCGCCGACGCCGTACGCAAGCGCAGGTACGCCGGGACCGAGCACATCGCGACGTACATCATCGAGCGCAACATCAACTACACGAACGTCTGCGTCACGGCCTGCAAGTTCTGCGCCTTCTACGCGCCGCCCAAGGACACGGCCAAGGGCTGGACCCGCGACCTCGACGACATCCTGCGGCGGTGTGCCGAGACGGTCGAGCTCGGCGGCACGCAGATCATGTTCCAGGGCGGCCACCACCCGGACTTCGGCGTCGAGTACTACGAGCAGCACTTCTCGGCGATCAAGCAGGCCTTCCCGCAGCTCGTCATCCACAGCCTGGGGGCGAGCGAGGTCGAGCACATGGCCCGGATCTCCAAGGTGAGCGTCGAGGAGGCGATCCAACGCATTCACGCCGCCGGCCTCGACTCCTTCGCCGGCGCCGGCGCGGAACTCCTTCCCGCGCGCCCCCGCAAGGCCATCGCGCCCCTCAAGGAGTCCGGCGAGCGCTGGCTGGAGATCATGGAAGCCGCGCACAAGCTGGGCGTGGAATCGACGTCCACGATGCTCATGGGCACGGGCGAGACCAACGCCGAGCGCATCGAGCACCTGCGGATGATCCGCGAGGTACAGGACCGCACGGGCGGCTTCCGGGCCTTCATCCCGTACACCTACCAGCCCGAGAACAACCACCTGAAGGGCCGTACGCAGGCCACGCTCTTCGAGTACCTGCGGATGATCGCCATCGCCCGCCTCTTCATGGACAACATCGCCCACATCCAGGGCTCTTGGCTGACCACGGGCAAGGAGGTCGGCCAGCTCTCCCTCCACTACGGCGCCGACGACCTCGGCTCGATCATGCTGGAGGAGAACGTCGTCTCCAGCGCGGGCGCCAAGCACCGCTCCAACCGCCTCGAGATCATCGACCTGATCCGCAAGGCGGGACGCGTTCCGGCCCAGCGCTCGACCACGTACGAGCACCTCGTCGTCCACGACGACCCGGCCAACGACCCCGTCGACGAGCGCGTCATGTCCCACATCTCCTCCACCGCGATCGAGGGCGGCACCGCACACCCCGAGCTGAAGCTCCTCGCTTCCAACTGACGTACACGTGCTGACGATTCATGCGGCGGATGAGGGCGGCGCTGTCGCGGTGGCGGGGACGCGAGTCGCCGCGGTGGGGTCGCTCGCCGAGCTGACGGAGCGGTTCCCGGGTGCGAGGGTGCGGCAGTGGCCCGGCGGTGTGCTCGGCCCCGCGCGCGTGCACGACGGCCCCCTCCCGGACGCCCCGACACCGCGCGAACGGATTCACGCGGTGCTGAAGGAGGGGGCGGTGGCGGTACTGGAGGAGCACGCAGACACCGCTGAACTGCGGGCGGCGGCAGCACGGAACGACGTGCTCGTACTGCCGAGCACTCGACCCACGGCGATCACCGAGAACGGCAGGGCGGATTTGGCGGTGTTCGACGAGAAGGGCGAGTGCATGGCGACGGTGTGCGCAGGCCGCTTGGTACATAGACGCCGGTGAGAGCAGCGCCCCGTCAGGGGCGCGGGGAACTGCGCGACCAGCCCTCCACTGCCCGCACCTGCCGACGCACCCTCACTCGGCAAACGCTTCCGCAAACGCTCCTGCCTCCTGCTCAACCCCACTGCAATTCGTAGCCGCGTCATCCTCGTCCGCCTCCCCCTCCGCACACTCCTGATCCCGGAACGTAGACCACATAGAAACCCACGCAACCGACTTCTGCTCCGCAAACGCCCGCACTTCCGCCGCATCGGACAACGTGAACGTCTCCCCATCCACGTCATTCACCCCGATCATCGAAGTCAACGCCATTCCACGCCAAGCCGCCGCATCGGACAGCCCGAAAACATCGGCCAGTTCATCGTGCGCGGCCTTCGCCGCGGTGATCGCATAGCCCCCCATGTCCCCGTCGTACGACTCGCCGTAATTCATCGTCATAAGGTTGACCGTGGAGACCTGCACGGAGTGGTTGTTGGCCGACTCCAGCAACGTCAGGCTGTCGTCGTCCAGCCCCGACGGCATGACCGGCAGCGTGAACGACACGTTCAGGTCAGTGCGCTCCTGCTGAAGCAACGCGATGGCCTCGGACCGCAGTTCGACCGAGGCGGAGTCGGTCAGGGCATCGCCCTCGATGTCGAAGTCGGCCTGCTCGGACCCGGCGGCGTCCAGCGCCTTGCCGTAGGCCTGAGCCAACTCGCTGGCGCTGTTGCAGCTTTCCGCCAGTTCCTCCCCGGATGCCCCGCCGAAGGAGACACGGACGGAGGCGCCGGACTCCTTGAGCGCGGAGATACGGGACTGAACGGCCGTATCACCGACCGCGGTCGAGCCGTTCCACTTCGGTGTGCAGCCACTGCCGTCGGAGATGACGAAGGCCAGGTTGTACGTCGTGGGGGAGCCCGCGGAGTCGTTGTCGGACGCGGCCGTGGAACTGACGTACGGGGCGTAGGGCGTGCTGGACGACGTGCTGGATGACGTACTGGACGATGTGCTCGGCGACGCGGATTCGGAGCCGCTGGAGCACCCCGCGGTGGCCAGGGCCATCAGACAGGTGAGCCCGGCCGCCGGCCTCAAGAAACTCCGCATTGCGTATGCACCCGCTCTCGTGATTTCCGCAGTAAGAATGTCTCACACGGGGTTCACTTCATGACGGCGGAATTCGTGCAGATCGCTCATTCTCTCAGTGAACGCACAGGTTAAGACGTTTCTCATAGGCGTCTCACATAAACTCCCGAGTTTTTGCCACATAAAGGCGCCCTAATATTCGGGGAATGCATTCCGAGCCTGCCATCGAAACCCGCGCCGCAGAGGGCCCCGTGTTCGTCGACAACTCCGGTCGCCGATCCAAGGTGCTGCGCCGGATCGGCGTCCTCGTCGGTGTCGTCTGCCTCGGCTACGCGGTCGTCCTGGGCATGGCGTTCATGGGCGTGGGCATCTCGCTCAACCCGTCGCAGCTGCTGCCCTTCGGCAACAACGGCCAGGGCGCCCCGGGGGGTTACCAGGGACCCGGCGGCGGCCAGCAGCCGCAGGGCGGCATCGCCCCCACCGGCACCCCGCCGACCGCCTCCCCGACCCCGCCCCCGACCGCGGCCGCCAACTGACCGGAACGCAGCCACTTTCATGACTACGACGACGTCCTCCCGCGGCCGCAGGCGCGCGCCTTCGAAGGTGCAGCGGGCCGCCGGCAAGGCCGCGGCGCTGCAGAAGCCGCGTGTGATCCTCGCCCTGCTGCTCCTGCTCGCGCTGACCAGCATCATGCTGCTCGACGGCTATCTGCGCGCCGAGGTCGGCGGCGATCAGCGCGTGCGCAGCGGCGCCAGCTCCAACAAGGTTCCGGACGAGATCCTCGACGGCGGCCCGATCGTCACCTTCCGCGGCGGCCAGGCCACCACGCTGTCCGTACCGGAGAAGACCATCGCGCTCACCTTCGACGACGGCCCCAATCCGACGTACACGCCCCAGGTCCTGAAGATCCTCGAGAAGTACGACGTCCCCGCCACGTTCTTCGTGGTCGGCTCGATGGTCTCCCGCTACCCGGGCATCGTGAAGGACCTGATCGAGCAGGGCAACGAGGTGGGCATCCACACCTTCACCCACGTCGACCTCTCCTACCAGAGCGACGCCCGCATCAAGCGCGAGATGACCCAGACGCAGCTCGCGCTCGCGGGCGCGGCCGGCATCACGACCACCCTGTTCCGCGCCCCGTACTCCTCCGAGACGGACGCCATCGACAACTACAGCTGGCCCGTCTACAAGAAGCTCGGCGAGGAAGGCTTCACCAGCGTCTTCATCGACACCGACAGCGACGACTGGAAGCAGCCGGGCGTCTCGAAGATCATCAAGGGGGCCACGCCTTCGAAGAACAAGGGCGCGTCGGTCCTCTTCCATGACGCGGGCGGTGTGCGTGAGCAGACGGTCAAGGCGCTGCCGACGTACATCGAGAAGATGAAGGCGAAGGGGTACACCTTCACCACCATCAGCGGGGTGATCCAGCAGCAGGAGGCGAGCGGCCAGCAGCCCGGAACCACCCAGCCCGGCACCGGCGCTTCGAACCTCCAGGCCGCCCACCGCACCGCCACCGGCGCCACCCTCTATGAGGGCAAGGCCCTCATCGTCGCCGTCGCGGTCGCCGAGTGGACCGTGCCGACGCTGTCCGTCGGGCTGATGATCGTCGGCGTGGCCGTGATCGGCCGGTTCGGGATGATGCTGATCCTGGCCCGCCGCCACTACAGACAGCGCAACAAGCGCCGGTTCAGCTGGGGGCCGCCGGTCACCCGGCCGGTGAGCGTGATCGTCCCGGCGTACAACGAGAAGGAGTGCATCGCCAACACCCTGGAGTCGCTGGCGAAGAGCACCCATCCGATCGAGATCATCATCGTCGACGACGGTTCGTCGGACGGCACGTCGGAGATCGCGCGGAGTGCGGCCGACAAGCTCGGCATGCGCAACGTCCGCGTCATCCGCCAGGAGAACGCGGGCAAGCCGGCGGCGCTGAACAACGGGGTGCGCAGCGCCAGTTTCGACATCGTCGTGATGATGGACGGCGACACCGTCTTCGAGCCGGACACCGTACGGCAGTTGGTGGAGCCCTTCGCCGACCCGGGGATCGGCGCGGTCGCCGGCAACGCCAAGGTCGGCAACCGCAACACCGTCATCGGCGCCTGGCAGCACATCGAGTACGTGATGGGCTTCAACCTCGACCGCCGCATGTACGACCTGCTGCGCTGCATGCCGACCATCCCCGGCGCGATCGGCGCCTTCCGCCGCGAGGCGGTCCTCGAGGTCGGCGGGATGAGCGAGGACACGCTCGCCGAGGACACCGACATCACCATCGCCATGCACCGCGCGGGGTGGCGGGTCGTCTACCAGGAGCACGCGCGCGCGTGGACCGAGGCGCCGGGTTCGCTGAAGCAGCTGTGGTCGCAGCGCTACCGCTGGTCGTACGGCACGATGCAGGCGCTGTGGAAGCACCGCAAGTCGCTTACGGACAAGGGTCCTTCGGGCCGTTTCGGCCGGGTGGGCATGCCGCTGGTCGTGATCTTCCAGATCATCACGCCGGTCTTCGCCCCGCTCATCGACGTCTTCACCGTCTACTCGATGATCTTCGTCGACTTCAAGGCGGCCCTGCTGGCCTGGCTCGCGGTCCTCGGCGTCCAGCTCTTCTGCGCGGCGTACGCCTTCCGCCTCGACCGGGAGCAGTACCGCTACCTCCTGATGATGCCTCTCCAGCAACTGGCTTACCGCCAGATGATGTACCTCGTCCTCATCCACTCCTGCATCACCGCCCTCACCGGCGGCCGCCTCCGCTGGCAGAAACTGAAGCGGACCGGCGAGGTCGGGACTCCGGCGGGGGCGAGCTGAGATGGGCGCGCACAGCAAGGCGCCCCTGGTCGCCGACGCTCCCACCGCTGATGCCCACCCGGCGCCGGCACCCACTCGGGACCGTTACTTCGACACCCTGCGGGCCCTCGCCCTCATCCGCGTGGTCGCGTACCACACCTTCGGCTGGGCCTGGGCCGGCATGGTGTTCCCCTCCATGGGCGTCATGTTCGGCCTGGCCGGCTCCCTGATGGCGAAGTCCCTGGACCGCCCGGCGTTCACGGTGGTGCGGAGCCGGATACGCCGGCTGCTGCCGCCGTTCTGGTTCTGGGGCTTCTTCGTGGTCCTCGCGATGCTGATCCACGGCTGGATGCCGGGCTGGCAGATCGTCTTCTGGGCCGTGCCGCTCGGCGACCCGCCGGGCAACCAGTGGGCCGTCCAGGCCTGGGAGATCCTCTGGTACCTGCGGACGTACCTCTGGTTCGTCCTGCTGTCACCGCTCCTGCTGAAGGTGTTCCGGCCGGCCCCGGTGCCGGTACTGCTGCTGTCCCTGTCGCCGATCCTGGTCCTGCACTTCCTCTGGGAGGCCCCCGACAACCGCTTCGGCAGCGCGCTGACGGACCTCGCCACCTTCCTCTTCTGCTGGATCCTCGGCTTCGCGCACCGCGACGGAGTCCTGCAACGGCTGAAGCCGGCGATCGTGGTGATCCTCTCGCTCGCCGCGATCGGCTACGGCGGCTGGTACGCCCTCACGCACCAGGCCGAGACGGGTTCGTACGACCTCGACGACATCCCGCTCGCCCAGGCCTTCTGGTCGGCCGGCTTTGTGACGCTGCTGTTCTGGGTGAAGTCGCACTTCGGGATCGACTTCGCCCGGCTGACTCGCTTCCGGCGGACGGACCGGATCGTGACGATCTTCAACGCCCGCGCTGTGACGATCTACCTGTGGCACGAGATCGCCCTGATCCTCGCCGTCCCGCTGGTCGACCAGTTCTGGAACGTGCCGGCCTTCGAGAAGTGGCTGCCGCTGGAGAGCCAGTGGTTCATGTTCGGGATCGGCTGGATCCTGATCGCGGTGTTCGTGCTGCTGTGCGGATGGGTGGAGGACGTGGCGGGGAAGAAGAAGCCGCGGCTTCTGCCGTGAACGGGTCCTGCAAGAATGGGCCCGTGACCCGCGCCTCCCTGAACAAGCAGCCGCACGAAGTCGCCTCGATGTTCGACGACGTCGCGGAACGGTACGACCTGACGAACGACGTGCTGTCGCTCGGCCAGGACCGGGTCTGGCGCAAGGAGGTCGCCAGGGCCGTCGACGCCCGCCCCGCCCAGAAGGTGCTGGACCTGGCGGCCGGTACGGCGACGTCCTCGCTGCCCTTCGCCCGCACCGGCGCGTATGTCGTCCCCTGCGACTTCTCCCTCGGCATGCTCCAGGTCGGCAAGCGGAACCACCCCTGGCTGCCGCTGACCGCGGGCGACGCGACGAAGCTGCCCTTCAGGGACGACGTGTTCGACGCCGTCACGATCTCCTTCGGGCTGCGCAATGTCCAGGACACGGATGGCGCGCTGCGTGAGATGTACCGGGTGACCAAGCCGGGCGGCCGGGTCGTGATCTGCGAGTTCTCGCACCCGACCTGGGCGCCCTTCCGCACGGTCTACACCGAGTACCTGATGCGCGCCCTGCCGCCGATCGCCCGCACGGTCTCCTCCAACCCCGACGCCTACGTCTACCTCGCCGAGTCCATCCGCGCCTGGCCCGACCAGCCCGCGCTGGCCGAGCGGCTGCGCAAGGCCGGCTGGTCGAGGGTGGCCTGGCGGAACCTGACCGGCGGGGTGGTCGCCCTGCACCGGGGCTTCAAGGAGAGCTGAGCTTCTTCAGTTCGGCGGGGCACCTCTCACTGGAGCATCTCTCACCGGATCACCTCGAAGGCGTCCCCGGGCGCGTCCAGTTCGCGCTGCAGTCCGCCCGTCGGCGGATTCGGGATCCGCGGCTCGCGCACGCCCGCGCCTCCGCCGCCCTCGCCCTCACCCAGGTCGAACCACACGGTGACCACGGCCCCACGCGGCACCTCGACGCCGGGCGGCGGGTATTGCCGTACGACATAGTCGACGACCGTGAGATGGAACTCGGGCCGGTCGGGTGCGGCCAGCAGCACTCCGTGTGCCTCTGCCGCCTCGCGCGCGTCCATGGCCATCAGACCGACCAGCTTTGGTACGCGCACTTCGGGCGTCTTGGGTGTTATGCGCACAGATGTCACCCCCAGCGGTACAGGCAGGGTAACCGCCCGGGGGTGCCATCCGGAAGCGCCAAGTGGCTTTCTGTAGCAGCCAGTTACTCAGAGTTACAGATCGAGTCGGTAGCGGTGTCCCCGCTGCTTCGACTCCGGTGTCGTGTAGACCTCGGCGAGTTGCATGCCGAGCCGCTGCGTCACCGCGATCGACCGTGCGTTGTCGGCGTGCACCATCGCCACGACGCTCGGTACTCCGGCCGCCCGCACCCGCTCCAGCGTCATGTGCGCGGCGGCGGTGACGTAACCCTTGCCCCAGTACGCCCGCCCGAGCCGCCAGCCGATCTCGATCTCGCCCGTGGGACCCCACTCCCGCTCCCACGGCTGGGCCCCGGTGAAGCCGATGACCTCGCCGGACTCGTCGAGCATGGTCCACAGGCAGAAGCCGCGTTCGGCGTCGTGTCTGCGCTGGCGGGCGGTGAGTTCCTCGTACACCGACAGCTCGGCCGACTTGCCGCCGTGGAACTCCATGACGTCCGGGTCGTCGAAGATCCGGTGCCAGGCGAGGGCGTCCTCGTCGGTGGGGACACGGAGCCGTACCACGGGGAGTGCTCGGTTCACGGGGCAGCCCTTCAGCCGGGTGATCAGTAACGCTGAATAGACTGCCCATGTCCAGTGCCCGTCGGCACGCAGATTGCGAACTTGGGGAGATCCCGCCGTGACCGAGCCCCTCTCCGAAAACACCGCCGATGTGATCGTCGTCGGCGCGGGGCCAGCCGGCTCCACGACCGCGTACTACCTGGCGAAGGCCGGACTCGACGTACTGCTGCTGGAGAAGACCAGCTTCCCCCGCGAAAAGGTGTGCGGCGACGGACTGACCCCGCGCGCCACCAAGCAGCTCGTCTCGATGGGCATCGACATCTCGGAAGAGGCCGGCTGGCTCCGCAACAAGGGGCTCCGGATCATCGGCGGAGGTGTGCGACTGCAGCTGGACTGGCCGGATCTCGCCTCCTTCCCCGACTACGGCCTCGTCCGCAAGCGCGACGACTTCGACGAGCAGCTCGCCCGCCAGGCCCAGAAGGCGGGCGCCCGTCTGTACGAGCGCTGCAACGTCGGCGCCCCGATCATCGACGACCGCACGGGCCGCATCACCGGTGTGCACGCCAAGCTCGGCGACTCCGGGGAGAAGCGCGAGGTGACCTTCCACGCGCCGCTGGTGGTGGCCGCAGACGGCAACTCCACCCGCCTCTCCCTGGCGATGGGCCTGCACCGCCGCGAGGACCGTCCGATGGGCGTCGCGGTCCGCACGTACTTCGAGAGCCCTCGCCACGACGACGACTACCTGGAGTCCTGGCTGGAACTGTGGGACCGCCGCGGCCCGGGCGAGGACCGGCTGCTGCCGGGCTACGGCTGGATCTTCGGCATGGGCGACGGCACGTCGAACGTCGGCTTGGGCGTCCTCAACACCTCCGACTCCTTCAAGGAACTGGACTGGCGCGAGGTGCTGAAGGCCTGGTGCGCGTCCATGCCGGAGGACTGGGGCTACACGCCGGAGAACATGACCGGCCCCATTCGCGGAGCCGCGCTGCCCATGGCCTTCAACCGCCAGCCCCACTACACGCGCGGGCTGCTGCTCGTCGGCGACGCCGGCGGCTTGGTGAACCCCTTCAACGGCGAGGGCATCGCCTACGCCATGGAGTCTGGCCAGATCGCCGCCGACGTCATCGTGCAGGCACACGCGCGTGCCACCCCGGCTCAGCGGGAGATCGCCCTCCAGCGCTACCCGCGCGTCCTCAAGGACACCTACGGCGGCTACTACACGCTCGGCCGCGCCTTCGTGAAGCTCATCGGCAACCCGAAGGTCATGAAGATCGCGACCCAGCGCGGCCTGACCCACCCGCTCCTGATGAAGTTCACCCTGAAGATGCTGGCCAACCTCACCGACCCGACCGGCGGCGACGCGATGGACCGGATCATCAACGGGCTGAGCAAGGTGGCGCCGAAGGCCTGATCCGGCAACGCCGAACTCCCCTTCGTACGTTGCCTGTTGTGAGGATGCTGTGGGTGGCCGGGATTCGGGGTTCCGGCCTCCGGCACCCCTCCCTACCCTCCCGTATTCATGACAACAGAACACACGCAGCAGCCACGCCCCACCCGCAGACGCTTCCTCGCCGGCGCGAGCGCGGGCGTCGCCGGGGGAGTCGCCCTCTCCTTAGGAACGGCCGGGGGCGCGTCCGCCGCCGCGCCCGGCAAGCGCGTCGCCGTCCTCGGCGGCGGGGTCTCCGGACTCAGCGCCGCCCATGAACTCGCCGAGCGCGGCTACGCGGTGACCGTCTACGAGTACTACGACGCCCTCGGCGGCAAGGCCCGCTCGATGCCGTTTCCCGGCACGGCGGCCGGAGGACGGCAGGATCTCCCCGCCGAACACGGCTTCCGCTTCTTCCCCGGCTTCTACCGCAACCTGCCGGACACGATGCGCCGCATCCCCTTCCCCGGCAACGCGAACGGCGTCCACGACAACCTCCGCAGCGGCACCGAGGCCCTCTTCGCCCGCGAGGCCGGCCGTCCCGACCTGCACTTCCCGCTGCGCCGCCTCACCACCCCGCCCGCCCCCGGCGACCTCACCCCGTCCTGGATCCGGGACCAGATCCTCTCCGTCCTCGACCTCGGCACCCGCCTGCCCGCCCACGAGGCCGCCTACTTCGCCGGTCGGCTCCTCGTCCACCTCACCAGCTGCGAGGCCCGCCGCCAGGACCAGTGGGAGAAGACCTCCTGGTGGGACTTCATCCGCGCGGAGGAGATGAGCGAGGAGTACCAGACCGTCCTCGGCGTCGGCCAGACCCGCAACCTGGTGGCCACGCGCGCGGAGGTCGCCTCCACCCGCACCGTCGGCCGCATCATCATCGAGGCCCTGCTGCTGTGGGGCCTCCTCGGCCGCGGCATGGACGGCGACGCCGACATCGACCGCGTCCTCAACGCCCCCACCAGCGAGGCCTGGATCGACCCCTGGGAGACGTATCTGCGCTCCCTCGGCGTCGAATTCGTGCTGGGGACGCAGGTCGAGGAGATCGTGTACGAGGGCGGCCGGGTGACCGGCGTACGGGTCTCCACGCGCGACGGCGGCCAGGCCCGCACCGTCACCGCCGACCACTACATCTGCGCCCTGCCCGTCGAGCACGCCCGCCGCACCTGGAGCTCCGCCCTGCGCGCGGCCGACCCGCAGCTCGCCCGCTGCGACGCGCTGGAGACGGACTGGATGGTCGGCGTGATGTTCTATCTGCGCACCCCGACGCCCGTCGTCAACGGGCACATCAACTGCCTCGACTCACCCTGGTCGGTGACGGCCGTCGGCCAGGCCCAGTTCTGGGACGGACGGGACTTTTCGGCCGACTACGGAGACGGCCGGGCGCACGACTGCCTGTCGGCCATCATCTCCGAGTGGGACAAGCCGGGCATCCTGTATGGCAAGACGGCCCGCGAGTGCACGCGCGAGGAGGTCGTCGCCGAGCTCTGGGCCCAACTGAAGGACGGCCTGAACGACTCCGGCAAGACGACGCTCACCGACGAGGACCGCCTCGGCTGGTTCATGGACCCGGCGGTGACGGGCCTGGGCGGCGGGAACCCGCAGAACCGCGAGCAACTCCTCATCCACCCCACGGGCACCCTCTACAACCGCCCCACGGCCCACACCAAGGTGCCCGGCTTCTATCTCGCCGGCGACTACGTCCGTACCGATGTGGACCTGGCGACCATGGAGGGAGCCAACGAGTCCGCGCGGCTGGCCGTCAACGCGCTTCTCGACGCGGACAATTCGGACGCCGACCGCTGTGAGATCCAGGAGCTGTTCCGCCCGCCGGAGATGGAACCGCTCAAACGCGTCGACGAGCTCCGCTACCGGCTGGGCCTGCCCAACACCTTCGACCTCGGCTGAACGGCCCGCAGAACGCCACCAGGAGGGCCGCTGCCCCCGAGCGGCTGCGGCCCTTCCGGTCGTGCGTTTCGCTGTACGCGGCTCAGAGCACGCGCACCGCACCCGAGGCCGGGTACCCGGACAGGTCCTGGATCACCACGCCCTTGGAGGGGTTGGCCGCGTCCAGGTACTGGCCGTTTCCGATGTAGACGCCCGTGTGGTACGCGGAACCCTTGCCGCCCCAGTACAGGATGTCGCCCACCTGGAGGTTGGACAGGGAGACCTCGGTGCCGGCCATCGACTGGTCCTGCGACACCCGCGGGAGGTCCACGCCGACCTGCTTGAACGCGGCCTGCACCAGGCTGGAGCAGTCCCAGGCGTCGGGGCCCGTGGCGCCCATGACGTAGGCGTCGCCCACCTGTGCCTGGAGGAACGAGATGACGGTCGCGACGCTGCCGCTGGCCGGGGCGGACACCGACGCGGAGGTGTCGGCGCCGGCGTCGGCGGAGAGCGTGGTCCGTTCGGCGGCGCGGGAGGCGGCGGCCTCGGCGGCAGCCCTGCGGGCCTCCTCCGCCTTCTCCTTGGCCTCGGCCTTCTTCTTCGCCTCGGCGAGGTCCTTCTTGGCCTCCTTTGCCGCGTCGGCGGCGGCCGCGTCACGCTCGGCCTGCAGCTCATAGGCGGCCGCGGCCAGCTGGGTGGCCTGTGCGGACTGCTCGACCTGAGCGGTCAGGTCGGCGGTGAGCGTGGGCAGTTCGAGCGTCTGTGTCACCGGCTCGGCCGCGTTCGCCGAAGCGGACGCGCCGGCCACTGCCACGGTGCTGAGGATGCCACCGGCAACTCCGGCTCGCATCGCGACTGTCGACGTCGCGGTGCGGCGGGGCTTCCGGTGGCTGCGTATGTGAGCGGTGTGGGACATGGGACTAACCGGTATCAGGGGCTCCTCCATACCTTCAAGAAACGTGTGCTGCGCCACAGTTGTTCAATCGGCGCCCCGAATCCCGGGCGCGTCGCTCCTTATTGACGCCGTAACGGACATTGCGGACGACCTCCATTCGGCCGGTGATCACGGCCTTTCTTCGTTACGCCCGAATTGCCCCCCGCCTACCATCGGTTGGGACAGGTGGCCAACCCCGGTTCTCTTCGGCCCCTCATGGATGTGGCAGAGGTCACGCAACGGTTACGGAGCCGGGTGCGTCCTGCATGCACGCCTCCACCGAATCCGCTCGTGAATGCGCGCACGCGTCCACACCCCGCACCGCCCCTCCCTCCGACGTGTGAACGCGGCCCTCTATCAAGGCCTCGCGTCCAGCGCGAATTTGCATGCAAGGGAAGTCTCTTGATATGGAGACGCCGCCTCTCAACTGCGTCGACGAGCGGAAATATCACCTCTGGTGATCACTGGGACGCTTCTCGTGTGAAGATCACCGCTCATCCGACTTCATGATCCTTCGTCAGGTGGTGGAGATCACAAAGCTTGTGTAATACCCCGTGTCGCAGATCACAGAGCCCCGGGCATAAGATGCGAGGCAGTTGGGCTTGTGACCTGCTTCACATGTTCTCGATCTTCGCCGGGACGGGCGGGGTTCGTGGGACAGGTGAGGCGGGTGGCGAACCCGGCCAACCGCCAGCAGTCAGTGCCGACTGAGAGGAGCGAGGAGCGGTGAACGCGTATGCGCCCATCCTCGTACTGGGAGCCCTCGGGGCAGGCTTTGCGATCTTCTCCGTGGTCATGGCCACGCTGATCGGTCCGAAGCGATACAACCGGGCCAAGCTCGAGGCCTACGAGTGCGGCATCGAGCCGACCCCCACGCCGGCCGGCGGCGGGCGCTTCCCGATCAAGTACTACCTGACGGCGATGCTCTTCATCATCTTCGATATCGAGATCGTCTTCCTCTACCCCTGGGCCGTCACCTTCGACGCCCTGGGTGTTTTCGGGCTCGTGGAGATGCTGCTCTTCGTGCTCACCGTCTTCGTGGCCTACGCGTACGTATGGCGACGCGGCGGCCTGGAATGGGACTGAGGGGCCTTAACTCATGGGACTCGAAGAAAAGCTGCCGAGCGGCTTCCTGCTGACCACCGTCGAGCAGGCCGCGGGCTGGGTGCGCAAGTCGTCCGTCTTCCCCGCCACCTTCGGCCTCGCCTGCTGCGCCATCGAGATGATGACCACCGGCGCCGGGCGCTACGACCTGGCGCGCTTCGGCATGGAGGTCTTCCGCGGCTCACCGCGGCAGGCGGACCTGATGATCGTCGCGGGCCGGGTCAGCCAGAAGATGGCGCCGGTGCTCCGGCAGGTCTATGACCAGATGCCGAACCCCAAGTGGGTGATCTCCATGGGGGTGTGCGCCTCCTCTGGCGGCATGTTCAACAACTACGCCATCGTCCAGGGCGTCGACCACATCGTCCCGGTCGACATCTATCTGCCCGGCTGCCCGCCACGGCCGGAGATGCTGATGGACGCGATCCTCAAGCTCCACCAGAAGATCCAGACCTCCAAGCTCGGTGTGAACGCCGAGGAGGCGGCTCGTGAAGCGGAGGAAGCGGCCCTCAAGGCCCTGCCGACGATCGAGATGAAGGGGCTGCTGCGATGAGCGACGCCAACGGCACCAACGGGGCGTCGAACGGGGTGAACCCCGAGAAGGACCTCGGCGCGGACAACCTCCCTGGCCAGCGCGGTGAGGGCGGTGAGGAGATCCGCGTCCAGCGCGGCATGTTCGGCGCCAACAACGGCGGAGACACCTCCGGGTACGGCGGCCTGGTCCGCTCGGTCCGACTCCCGGGACCGGCGAGCCGCCCCTACGGCGGCTGGTTCGACGAGGTCGCCGACGAACTCGAGGGCGCGCTGGAGGAACAGGGCCTCCTCCCCGAGAACGCGATCGAGAAGACGGTCGTCGACCGCGGCGAACTCACCTTCCACATCGAACGCGAGCACCTGCTCCGCGTCGCCCGCACCCTGCGCGACGACCCCGCCCTGCGCTTCGAGCTCTGCACCGGCGTGAGCGGTGTCCACTATCTCCAGGACAAGGGCCGCGAGCTGCACGCCGTCTACCACCTGCGCTCGATCACCCACAACCGGCTGATCCGCCTGGAAGTCAGCGCCCCGGACGCCGACCCGCACATCCCGTCCCTGGTCTCCGTCTATCCGACCAACGACTGGCACGAGCGCGAGACCTACGACTTCTACGGCATCGTCTTCGACGGTCACCCGGCCCTGACGCGGATCATGATGCCGGACGACTGGCAGGGCCACCCGCAGCGCAAGGACTACCCCCTCGGCGGCATCCCCGTCGAGTACAAGGGCGCCCAGATCCCGGCTCCGGACCAGCGGAGGTCGTACTCATGAGCACGCAGCACGCAACTCCGCGGGAGACCACCGAGGGCACCGTATATACGGTCACCGGTGGCGACTGGGACGAGGTCGTCCAGTCCGCGGCCCGCGCCGACGACGAACGCATCGTCGTCAACATGGGCCCCCAGCACCCCTCCACCCACGGAGTGCTCCGCCTGATCCTGGAGATCGACGGCGAAACGGTCACCGAAGCCCGCTGCGGCATCGGCTACCTCCACACCGGCATCGAGAAGAACCTCGAGTTCCGTACGTGGACGCAGGGCACCACCTTCGTCACGCGCATGGATTACCTGACGTCCTTCTTCAACGAGACCGCCTACTGTCTCGCCGTCGAGAAACTCCTCGGCATCGAGGACCAGATCCCCGACCGGGCCACGATCATCCGGGTGCTCCTGATGGAGCTGAACCGCCTCTCCTCGCACCTGGTCTGCATCGCCACCGGCGGCATGGAACTCGGCGCCACCACGATCATGATCTACGGATTCCGTGATCGTGAAATGATTCTCGACATCTACGAGCTCATCACGGGCCTGAGGATGAACCACGCGTACATCCGCCCCGGCGGACTCGCGCAGGACCTGCCGCCCGGCGCGGTGGACCACATCCGCGAGTTCGTGAAGAAGATGAAGAAGAACCTCCCCGAGTACGACAAGCTCGCCACCGGGAACCCCATCTTCAAGGCCCGTATGCAGGACATCGGCTATCTCGACCTGGCCGGCTGCATGGCCCTCGGCGCCACCGGCCCGATCCTGCGCTCCACCGGCCTGCCGCACGACCTGCGCAAGACGCAGCCCTACTGCGGCTACGAGACCTACGACTTCGACGTCCCGACCACCGACACCTGCGACGCCTACGGCCGCTTCCTGATCCGCCTGGAAGAGATGCGCCAGTCGCTCAGGATCGTCGAGCAGTGTCTGGACCGGCTGCAGCCCGGCCCGGTGATGGTCGCCGACAAGAAGATCGCCTGGCCGGCCCAGCTCGCCCTGGGACCGGACGGGCTCGGCAACTCGCTCGACCACATCAAGAAGATCATGGGCACCTCCATGGAGGCCCTGATCCACCACTTCAAGCTGGTGACCGAGGGCTTCCGCGTCCCGCCGGGACAGACGTACGCGGCAGTCGAGTCACCCAAGGGCGAACTCGGGGTGCACGCCGTCTCCGACGGAGGCACCCGTCCCTACCGGGTCCACTTCCGCGACCCGTCCTTCACCAACCTGCAGGCCATGGCGGCGATGTGCGAAGGCGGCCAGGTCGCCGACGTCATCGTCGCCGTCGCGTCCATCGACCCCGTGATGGGAGGCGTCGACCGGTGACCACCTCTTCTTCGGAGCGGGGCGTCAGCCTGGGCATGCCCGAACTGCCCGCGCCCGGCTACCCGGACGACGTTCGAGCCCGGCTGGAGACCGACGCGCGCGAGATCATCGCGCGCTACCCGGACTCCCGGTCCGCGCTGCTGCCGTTGCTGCACCTCGTCCAGTCGGAGGAGGGTCATGTCACGCGCACCGGGATGCGGTTCTGCGCGGACATGCTCGACCTGACCACGGCCGAGGTCACCGCGGTCGCCACCTTCTACACCATGTACCGGCGCAGGCCGAGCGGTGACTACCAGGTCGGCGTCTGCACCAACACGCTCTGCGCGGTGATGGGCGGGGACGCGATCTTCGAGGAGCTCCAGGAGCACCTCGGCGTCGGCAACGGCGAGACCACCGACGACGGCAAGGTCACCCTGGAGCACATCGAGTGCAACGCGGCCTGCGACTTCGCGCCGGTCGTGATGGTCAACTGGGAGTTCTTCGACAACCAGACCCCGGCCACCGCCAAGCGTCTCGTCGACGACCTCCGCGCGGGACGTCCGGTCGAGCCCACGCGCGGGGCGCCGCTGTGCACCTTCAAGGAGACCGCCCGGATCCTCGCCGGCTTCCCCGACGAGCGGCCAGGGGCCGTCGAGGCAAGCGGCGGAGCGGGACCCGCCTCGCTGGTGGGCCTCCGCCTGGCCAGGGGAGAGGCCGCACCCGCGCGCGTGGTCCATCCCCGGGAGGGCGGCCCGCACACCGAGCCGCAGGACAGGGCCGTACACGAGCCGTCACCCGCAGAACACCTGAGCTCGCACGACGCGCCGCAGGACACATCGGCATCCGACCCAGCCCACCCGGCCGGGCCTACCGCCGAGGAGGGGGAGTGATGACCTTGGCAGCCGAGATCAAGGACACGAGTCCTGAAAAGCTGCTCGCACCCGTGCTGTCGGCCTTCTGGGACGAGGACAGGTCCTGGACGCTGGACGTCTACCGAAGGCACGAAGGATACGAGGGGCTGCGCAAGGCACTCGCCATGTCGCCGGACGACCTCATCGCGTATGTGAAGGAGTCCGGGCTGCGGGGCCGCGGCGGCGCGGGATTCCCGACGGGAATGAAATGGCAGTTCATTCCCCAGGGTGATGGAAAACCGCACTATCTAGTTGTCAACGCCGACGAGTCGGAGCCCGGAACCTGCAAGGACATTCCGCTCCTCTTCGCGAACCCGCACAGCCTCATCGAGGGCATTGTGATCGCGTGTTATGCCATCAGGTCGTCGCATGCCTTCATCTATCTGCGTGGTGAAGTCGTCCCTGTTCTGCGGCGGTTGCACGAGGCCGTGCGCGAGGCCTACGAGGCCGGCTACCTCGGCGAGAACATCCTGGGCAGTGGCCTCGATCTCCAACTCACCGTGCACGCGGGCGCGGGCGCGTACATCTGCGGTGAAGAGACCGCACTGCTCGACTCGCTCGAAGGCCGCCGGGGTCAACCGCGGCTCCGTCCCCCCTTCCCTGCCGTCGCGGGCCTCTATGCGTGCCCGACTGTGGTGAATAACGTCGAGTCGATCGCGTCGGTTCCCGCCATCCTGAAAAACGGCAAGGACTGGTTCAGGTCGATGGGCAGCGAGAAGTCCCCGGGCTTCACGCTCTACTCGCTCAGCGGCCATGTCGCCAATCCCGGCCAGTTCGAGGCACCGCTCGGCATCACGCTCCGCCAGCTCCTCGAAATGAGCGGCGGTATGCGGCCGGGGCACCGCCTCAAGTTCTGGACACCAGGCGGGTCCTCGACGCCGATGTTCACCGACGAGCACCTCGACGTCCCTCTCGACTACGAGGGAGTGGGCGCCGCCGGTTCCATGCTCGGCACCAAAGCCCTGCAGTGCTTCGACGAGACGACCTGCGTGGTGCGGGCCGTCACCCGCTGGACCGAGTTCTATGCCCACGAGTCCTGCGGCAAGTGCACGCCGTGCCGCGAAGGGACGTACTGGCTCGTGCAGTTGCTGCGCGACATCGAGGCCGGCAAGGGCGTGATGAGCGACCTCGACAAGCTGAACGACATCGCCGACAACATCAACGGCAAGTCCTTCTGCGCCCTCGGCGACGGTGCCGCCTCGCCGATCTTCTCCTCGCTGAAGTACTTCCGCGAGGAGTACGAGCAGCACATCACGGGCCGCGGCTGCCCCTTCGACCCGGCCAAGTCGACGGCCTGGGCCGACCGCACGGAGGTGAACGCATGACCGTGACCACCAACGCTCCCTCCGGAGGGGGAGAGGCGGCGGTCCCGCCGGAAGATCTCGTCTCGCTGACGATCGACGGCGTCGAGATCAGCGTGCCCAAGGGCACCCTGGTCATCCGGGCCGCCGAACAACTCGGCATCGAGATCCCCCGGTTCTGCGACCATCCCCTCCTCGACCCGGCCGGCGCCTGCCGCCAGTGCATCGTCGAGGTCGAGGGCCAGCGCAAGCCGATGGCGTCCTGCACGATCACCTGCACCGACGGGATGGTGGTCAAGACCCACCTCACCTCGCCGGTCGCCGAGAAGGCCCAGCACGGTGTGATGGAGCTGCTGCTCATCAACCACCCGCTGGACTGCCCGGTCTGCGACAAGGGCGGCGAGTGCCCGCTGCAGAACCAGGCGATGTCGCACGGCAACGCGGAGTCCCGTTTCGAGGGAAAGAAGCGGACCTTCGAGAAGCCCGTCCCCATCTCCACGCAGGTGCTGCTGGACCGGGAGCGGTGCGTGCTGTGCGCCCGCTGCACCCGGTTCTCCAACCAGATCGCGGGCGACCCGATGATCGAGCTGCTGGAGCGGGGCGCGCTTCAGCAGGTCGGTACCGGCGAGGGCGACCCCTTCGAGTCGTACTTCTCCGGCAACACCATCCAGATCTGCCCGGTCGGCGCTCTCACGTCGGCGGCGTACCGCTTCCGCTCCCGCCCGTTCGACCTCGTCTCCTCGCCGAGCGTGTGCGAGCACTGCTCCGGCGGCTGCGCGACCCGCACCGACCACCGGCGCGGCAAGGTCATGCGGCGCCTCGCCGCCAACGACCCTCAGGTCAACGAGGAGTGGATCTGCGACAAGGGGCGCTTCGCCTTCCGGTACGCGCAACAGCGGGACCGGATCGACACGCCGCTGGTGCGCAACGCCGAGGGGGACCTGGTCCCCGCGTCGTGGCCGGAGGCCCTGCAGATCGCGGCTCAGGGGCTGCTCGCATCGCGTGGGCGCACCGGAGTCCTGGCCGGCGGGCGCCTCACCGTCGAGGACGCCTACGCCTACAGCAAGTTCGCGCGCGTGGCGCTCGACACGAACGACATCGACTTCCGCGCGCGTGTGCACAGCGGCGAGGAGGCCGACTTCCTGGCCGCCCAGGTCGCCGGGCGCGGACGGGATCTCGACGGTACGGGCGTCACGTACACCTCTCTGGAGAAGGCACCCGCGGTCCTGCTGGTCGGGTTCGAGGCCGAGGAGGAGGCGCCCGGCGTCTTCCTGCGGCTGCGCAAGGCCTGGCGAGGACACGGGCAGAAGGTGTTCGCGCTGGCCACACATGCCACGCGCGGCCTGGAGAAGGCGGGCGGCACGCTGTTGCCCGCCGCTCCCGGCACCGAGACCGAGTGGCTGGACGCGCTCGCGAGCGGGGTCGGCCTGGAGGACGACGGTGCCAAGGCCGCCGAGGCGCTGCGCACCGAGGGTGCGGTGATCGTCGTCGGCGAGCGGCTGGCCGCCGTGGCGGGCGGACTCACCGCCGCCGCACGGTTCGCCACCGCGACCGGCGCCCACCTCGTGTGGATTCCGCGCCGGGCCGGTGAGCGGGGCGCGATCGAGGCCGGCGCGCTGCCGTCGCTGCTGCCGGGCGGGCGTCCGGCCACCGACCCGCGCGCGCGTGAGGAGGTCGCCGCGGCCTGGGGCGTCGCCGAACTCCCGCTCCGCTACGGCCGGGACACCGGCCAGATCGTCGAGGCCGCCGCCACAGGCGAACTCCAGGCGCTGCTCGTCGCCGGCGTCGAGATCGCCGACCTGCCCGACCCGGCACGCGCGCGTGAAGCACTTCACGAGGTGGGCTTCGTGGTGTCACTGGAGCTGCGGCCCAGCGAGGTCACCGAGCTCGCCGACGTCGTGCTCCCCGTCGCCGCGGTGGCCGAGAAGGCGGGCACCTTCCTCAACTGGGAAGGCCGGGCTCGTCTCTTCGAGGCCGCGCTCAAGCCCGACCACATGACCCGCACCCTCGCGCCGACCGACGCCCGTGCGCTGCAGATGCTGGCCGACGCCATGGACGTACACCTCGGGCTGCCGGATCTGCGCACCGCGCGCGCGGAGCTGGACCGGCTCGGCGCCTGGGACGGGCCACGGGGCACCGAGCCGCTGGCGATCGCGGGCGTGTTGCCGCGGCCGGCCGCCGGGGAGGCCGTGCTCGCGGGGCACCGGCTGCTGCTCGACCAGGGCCGTCTGCAGGAGGGCGACGAGGCGCTCGCCGGGACCCGGCACGCCGCCCACGCGCGCGTGTCGGCCGCGACGGCTGCCGAGGCGGGCGTCAAGGAAGGCGACCTCCTCGCCGTGACCGGCACCGCGGGAACGGTCGAACTACCTCTCAAGGTCACCGAGATGCCCGACCGCGTGGTCTGGCTCCCGCTGAACTCCACCGGCGGGGGCGTCGCCTCCGACACCGGGGCGCTGCCCGGCTCCCTGGTCCGCATCGGCCCGGCGACGCAACCGACCGAGGCCCCCAAGGAGGTGGAGGCATGAGCCGGTACCTCGCCGCTGAAGACCTCTCGATGTTCGGCCTCGACCCCTGGTGGCTGGTCGTCATCAAGGCGGTGTTCTGCTTCGCCTTCCTGATGGTGACCGTGCTGTTCTCCATCGTCTGGGAGCGCAAGGTCGTCGCCTGGATGCAGCTGCGCATCGGCCCCAACCGGCACGGCCCCTGGGGCATGCTCCAGTCGCTCGCCGACGGCATCAAGCTGATGCTCAAGGAAGACCTCGTCGTCAAACGCGCGGACAAGGCGGTCTACGTCCTCGCGCCGATCGTCGCGGCCATCCCGGCCTTCATGGCGATCGCGGTGATCCCCTTCGGACCGGCCGGCAACGAGATCTCGATCTTCGGCCACCGCACCACGATGCAGCTCACCGACCTGCCCATCGCGATGCTCTACATCCTCGCGGTCGCCTCGGTCGGCATCTACGGCATCGTCCTCGCGGGTTGGAGTTCCGGATCCACCTATCCGCTGCTCGGCGGACTGCGCTCCTGCGCGCAGATGATCTCGTACGAGATCGCCATGGGCGCCGCCTTCGCCTCCGTCTTCCTCTACTCGGGGTCGATGTCGACGTCGGCGATCGTCGAGGCGCAGCAGGACCGCTGGTACATCATCCTGCTGCCGGTGTCCTTCGTGATCTACATCATCACGATGGTCGGCGAGACCAACCGCGCCCCCTTCGACATGCCGGAGTCCGAGGGCGACCTGGTCGGCGGCTTCAACACCGAGTACTCGTCGATCAAGTTCGCGATGTTCATGCTCGCCGAGTACGTGAACATGGTGACGGTCTCGGCCGTGTCGGTGACGCTCTTCCTGGGCGGCTGGCGGGCACCCTGGCCGGTCTCCACCTTCTGGGAGGGCGCGAACCACGGCTGGTGGCCGATGCTCTGGTTCGTCGTCAAGGTCCAGCTGCTGCTGTTCTTCTTCATCTGGCTGCGCGGCACGCTGCCGCGGGTCCGCTACGACCAGCTGATGAAGCTCGGCTGGAAGGTCCTCATCCCGGTCTCCGTGGTCTGGCTGATGCTCGTCGCCACGGTGCGGACGCTCCGGAACGAGAACTACGACTTCGCCGACATCGCCCTGTACGTCGGTGGCGGTGTCCTCGCCCTGCTGCTGCTCTCCTTCGTCGCCGACATGTTCCGCGAGAAAGCGAAGGCGGCCGAGCGGCCCACCGAGGAGCCCCCGGGCTTCGACCCGATGGCGGGCGGATTCCCCGTGCCGCCAATGCCGGGACAGGAGTTGCCGCCGGTGCCCCGGCGCCGTTCGCGCCGCGAGCGGGAGTTGATTGTCAGTGGTGGGTCGGATACTGCCAGTGACGGATCTCTGGATGGAAAGGAGGCGTCCGATGGCTGAGGAGCCCAAGGAGACCAAACCCGGTTTCCAGAACCCGGTGGCCGGCTTCGGCGTGACCTTCAAGGCCATGTTCAAGAAGCGGCTGACCGAGCAGTACCCGGAGCAGCAGAAGACCACCGCCCCCCGGTTCCACGGACGGCACCAGCTCAACCGCCATCCGGACGGCCTGGAGAAGTGCATCGGCTGCGAGCTGTGCGCCTGGGCCTGCCCCGCCGACGCGATCTACGTCGAGGGCGCGGACAACACGGACGAGGAGCGCTACTCGCCGGGCGAGCGGTACGGCCGCGTTTACCAGATCAACTACGCCCGCTGCATCCTGTGCGGCCTGTGCATCGAGGCGTGCCCCACGCGCGCGCTCACGATGACGAACGAGTTCGAGCTCGCCGACTCCAGCCGCGCCAACCTGATCTACACCAAGGAACAGCTGCTGGCCGGCCTCGACGACGCCATGGTCGACACCCCGCACGCCATCTACCCGGGGATGGACGAGCAGGACTACTACCGGGGCCTGGTGACGGAGGCCGCGCCCGGCACGGAGCGCCAAGTCGCCGTCTCCAAGGGCGAGAAGCCCGACGAAGAGGGGGTGGACGCGTGAGCGCGCAGCTCGCCGCCTACTCCACCTCCACCGGAGAGGCCTTCCAGTTCTGGGTCCTCGGTACCGTCGCGGTGATCGGCGCCCTGGGTACCGTCTTCATGAAGAGGGCAGTGCACAGCGCGCTGTGCCTCGCCGGGACCATGATCATCCTGGCGGTGTTCTACCTCGCCAACGGCGCCTACTTCCTGGGCGTCGTGCAGATCATCGTCTACACCGGCGCGATCATGATGCTGTTCCTGTTCGTGGTGATGCTCGTCGGCGTGACGGCGGCGGACTCCCTGAAGGAGACCATCAAGGGCCAGCGCTGGCTGGCCCTTCTCTGCGGGCTCGGCTTCGGCATCCTGCTGGTCGCGGGTATCGGGAACGCCTCCCTGACGGAGTTCAACGGCCTGGCCCAGGCCAACGCGAACGGCAATGTGGAGGGCCTCGCGGCTCTCCTCTTCACCAAGTACGTCTTCGCCTTCGAGATCACCGGCGCGCTGCTGATCACGGCCGCCGTGGGCGCCATGGTGCTCACCCACCGCGAGCGCACCGAACGGGCCAAGACCCAGCGCGAACTGGCCGAGCAGCGTGTGCGCGAGGGCAAGCACCTGCCGCCGCTGCCCGCGCCCGGCGTGTACGCCCGGCACAACGCGGTGGACATCGCGGGCCTGCTGCCCGACGGCACGCCGTCCGAGCTCACCGTCAGCAAGACGCTGCGCGAACGCGGCCAGATCCGTGATGTGTCCACCGAGGCGATCAACGACCTCAAGGCCCTGGAACAGCGCGCCGAGGACCGTCTGGAGCGCACGAACAGCGGGGAGGCGTCGAAGTGAACCCGGTCAACTACATCTACCTCGCCGCCCTGTTGTTCACGATCGGCGCCACCGGAGTACTGATCCGGCGGAACGCGATCGTGGTCTTCATGTGCATCGAGCTGATGCTCAACGCCTGCAACCTCACGCTCGTCGCCTTCTCCCGGATGCACGGCAATCTCGACGGCCAGATCATCGCGTTCTTCACGATGGTCGTCGCCGCCGCGGAGGTCGTGGTCGGGCTCGCGATCATCGTGTCGCTGTTCCGTTCCCGCCACTCGGCCTCGGTCGACGACGCCAGCCTGATGAAGCTCTAAGGGGTCGCTGAATCGTGGAGAACCTGATTGCGCTGCTTGTGGCGGCGCCTCTGCTCGGAGCGGCCGTACTGCTGTGCGGCGGCCGGCGGCTCGATGCCGTCGGCCACTGGATCGGGACGGTCCTCGCGGCCGTCTCCTTCGTGATCGGCGTGGTCCTCTTCGTCGACATGCTGGGGAAGGGCGCCGAGGAACGCGAACTCGGCCAGCACCTGTTCAGCTGGGTGCCGGTCGAGGGCTTCCAGGCCGATGTCGCCTTCCAGCTCGACCAGTTGTCGATGACGTTCGTCCTGTTGATCACCGGCGTCGGCTCGCTGATCCACCTGTACTCGGTCGGGTACATGGAGCACGACGAGCGGCGCCGCCGCTTCTTCGGTTATCTGAACCTGTTCCTCGCGGCGATGCTGCTGCTCGTCCTCGCCGACAACTACCTGCTGCTGTACGTCGGCTGGGAAGGCGTCGGTCTCGCGTCCTACCTGCTGATCGGCTTCTGGCAGCACAAGCCCAGCGCGGCGACCGCCGCGAAGAAGGCCTTCCTGGTCAACCGGGTCGGCGACATGGGCCTGGGCATCGCCATCATGCTGATGTTCACCACCTTCGGGACCTTCGCCTTCGGCCCGGTGCTCGGCGGCCACGAAGAAGAGGGCCTCGTCGGCGGCACCAGTGAGGCCACCCTCACAGGCATCGGGCTGATGCTGCTCCTGGCCGCCTGCGGCAAGTCCGCCCAGGTGCCGCTGCAGTCCTGGCTCGGGGACGCGATGGAGGGCCCGACCCCGGTCTCGGCCCTCATCCACGCCGCGACAATGGTCACCGCGGGCGTCTACCTGATCGTCCGGTCCGGAGCGATCTTCAACGCCGCGCCGGACGCGCAGTTGGCGGTCACCGCGGTCGGCGCCGTCACGCTCCTGTTCGGTGCGATCGTCGGTTGCGCGAAGGACGACATCAAGAAGGCGCTGGCCGGTTCGACCATGTCGCAGATCGGCTACATGATCCTCGCCGCGGGCCTCGGCCCCATCGGCTACGTCTTCGCGATCATGCACCTGGTGACGCACGGCTTCTTCAAGGCCGGGCTGTTCCTCGGCGCCGGCTCGGTCATGCACGGCATGAACGACGAGGTCGACATGAGGAAGTACGGCGGCCTCAGGAAGTACATGCCGGTCACCTTCGTCACCTTCGGCCTCGGCTACCTCGCCATCATCGGCTTCCCGGGCCTGTCCGGCTTCTTCTCCAAGGACAAGATCATCGAGGCGGCGTTCGCCAAGGGCGGCACCGAGGGCTGGATCCTCGGCGGCGCGGCCCTGCTCGGCGCGGCCATCACGGCGTTCTACATGACGCGCGTGATGCTGATGACGTTCTTCGGAGAAGAACGCTGGCGGCATGCCAAGACGGCTTCCCCCGCCGAGCCGAGTGTCGAGCCCGCCGCCGAAACCCGCGGCGAGCACGCGGAACCGCATCCGCACGATTCGCCGAGGTCCATGACGATCCCGATGATCCTGCTGGCCGTCGGATCGGTGGCAGGCGGTGCCTTCTTCAGCATCGGCGACCGCTTCCTGCACTGGCTGGAGCCCATCACCGGGCACGACCACGGCCACTCGCCGATCAGCGCGGGAGCGGTCACGGGAGCGACCGTGGCGTGCATGGTCATCGGCGTCACCCTCGCCTACGCGCAGTACGGCCGCCGCCCGGTCCCGGTCGCCGCCCCGCGCGGATCGCTGCTCACCCGGGCCGCCCGGCGCGATCTGCTCCAGGACGACTTCAACCACGTCGTCCTGGTCCGCGGCGGCGAGCACCTGACGCGGTCCCTGGTGTACGTCGACCACACCCTGGTCGACGGAGTCGTCAACGGCACGGCGGCCTCGGTCGGCGGCCTCTCCGGACGGATGCGCAGGCTGCAGAACGGCTTCGCGCGGTCGTACGCGGTCTCGATGTTCGGCGGCGCGGCGATCCTCGTCGCCGCGACCCTGCTGATGAGGGCGGTCTGATACCGATGTCCTTTCCACTGCTGACAGCGACGGCGGCGCTCCCCGCGATCGGGGCGATCGCCACGGCCGCCGTACCGGCCGCCCAGCGCACCGCCGCCAAGTGGCTGGCGCTGCTGGTCTCGTTGGCCACCCTCGGGCTGGCCATCACCACCCTGGTGCGCTTCGATCCCGACGGTGACCGCTACCAGCTCACCGAATCCCACGCCTGGATCGCGGAGTTCGGGGTCCGGTACGAGCTGGGCGTGGACGGTATCGCGGTGGCGCTGATCGCGCTGACCGCCCTGCTGATCCCGTTCATCATCCTCGCGGGCTGGCACGACGCCGATCCGCTGGAGACCGGAAGCAGGCGCTGGCGGCCGACGCAGGGCTTCTTCGCCCTGATCCTGGCCGTCGAGGCGATGGTGATCCTCTCCTTCGAGGCCACCGACGTCTTCCTCTTCTACATCTTCTTCGAAGCCATGCTGATCCCGATGTACTTCCTCATCGGCGGCTTCGGGGACCGCGCCCACGAGCACGGCGAGAAGGTGGCGTCGACGCAACGGTCGTACGCGGCCGTGAAGTTCCTGCTCTACAACCTGGCCGGCGGTCTGATCATGCTGGCCGCCGTGATCGGCCTGTATGTGGTCGCCGGGAACTTCTCGCTCCAGGAGATCGCCGAGGCGCGGGCCAACGGCTCGCTCGACATGGCGACCAACACCGAACGCTGGCTGTTCCTGGGCTTCTTCTTCGCGTTCGCGGTGAAGGCCCCGCTGTGGCCCCTGCACACCTGGCTGCCCAACGCGATGGGGGAGGCCACCGCTCCGGTCGCAGTCCTCATCACCGCGGTCGTCGACAAGGTGGGCACCTTCGCGATGCTCCGCTTCTGCCTCCAGCTGTTCCCGGAGGCGTCGAAGTGGGCGACGCCCGTCATCCTCGTACTGGCGCTGATCAGCATCATCTACGGGGCGCTGCTCGCCGTCGGGCAGCGGGACATCAAGCGGCTGGTGGCGTACGCGTCGATCTCGCACTTCGGGTTCATCATCATGGGCATCTTCGCGATGACCAGCCAGGGCCAGTCGGGCGCGACGCTGTACATGGTCAACCACGGGATCTCGACGGCCGCGTTGATGCTGGTGGCCGGCTTCCTGATCTCGCGGCGCGGCTCGCGGCTCATCGCCGACTACGGAGGGGTGCAGAAGGTCGCTCCGGTGCTCGCGGGCACGTTCCTGATCGGTGGCCTGGCGACCCTGTCGCTGCCCGGACTTGCCCCCTTTGTCAGTGAATTCCTGGTCCTGGTCGGCACGTTCGCGCGCTACCCGGTCATCGGGATCATCGCCACGTTCGGCATCGTGCTCGCCGCGCTCTACACCCTGGTCCTCTATCAGAGGACGATGACGGGCCCGGTGAAGCCGGAGGTCTCGGCGATGCCGGATCTCCGGGTGCGTGAACTCGTGGTCGTGGCCCCGCTGGTCGCACTGCTGATCTTCCTGGGTGTCTACCCGAAGCCCCTCACGGACATCGTGAACCCGGCGGTCAAGCAGACCATGTCCGATGTAGAGCAGAAGGATCCTCAGCCCGAGGTGGAGGCGGCCAAGTGAGTACAGCAGTCGTCCACAGCCTGTGGACAACCGCGGCCGATCCGATCTCGAAGATCGAGTCGCCGAAGATCGAATACGGACAATTGTCGCCGACCTTGATCGTCGTCGGGGCGGCGGTGGTCGGGGTGCTGGTCGAGGCGCTGGTGCCGCGCAAGGCCCGCTACTACGTGCAGGTCTTCGTCTCCGTCGTGGCGCTGGTCGCCGCCTTCGCGGCGGTCGTCGCGCTCGCGGCGGACGGATACGGCACGACCCGTGCGGGCATCGCGGCGATGGGCGCCATCGCGGTCGACGGTCCGGCCCTGTTCCTGCAGGGCACGATCCTGCTGGCCGGTCTGGTGGGCCTGTTCACCTTCGCCGAACGGCGGTTGGACCCGGCGGCGCACGGCAACCGGGTCGACTCGTTCGCCGCGCAGGCCGCCTCCGTGCCGGGCAGCGACAGTGAAAAGGCCGCGGTCAAGGCGGGGTTCACCACCACCGAGGTTTTCCCGCTGTTGCTGTTCGCGATCGCGGGGATGCTGATCTTCCCGGCGGCCAACGACCTGCTGACGCTGTTCATCGCCCTGGAAGTCTTCTCGCTGCCGCTGTACCTGCTGTGCGCGATCGCCCGCCGCAAGCGGCTGATGTCGCAGGAGGCCGCGGTCAAGTACTTCCTGCTCGGCGCGTTCGCCTCCGCGTTCACGCTGTTCGGCATCGCGCTGCTCTACGGCTACGCGGGCTCCGTGTCGTACGCGACGATCGCGCAGGTCGTCGACGGCACGGTCACGAACGTCACCCCGGCGCTCGCGGACACCATGGGCAACGACGCGCTGCTGCTCATCGGCGCGGCGATGCTCGTGATGGGCCTGCTGTTCAAGGTCGGCGCTGTGCCGTTCCACATGTGGACGCCGGACGTCTACCAGGGCGCACCGACCCCGGTCACCGGATTCATGGCGGCGGCGACCAAGGTGGCCGCGTTCGGCGCGCTGCTCAGGATCCTGTACGTCGTGCTGCCCGGCCTGCGCTGGGACTGGCGGCCGGTCATGTGGGCGGTCGCGATCGTCACCATGCTCGGCGGTGCGATCGT
This sequence comes from Streptomyces sp. NPDC050211, assembly GCF_040656035.1. Taxonomy (NCBI): domain Bacteria; kingdom Bacillati; phylum Actinomycetota; class Actinomycetes; order Kitasatosporales; family Streptomycetaceae; genus Streptomyces; species Streptomyces sp. NPDC050211. The sequence continues at coordinate 263,427 of NZ_JBFALC010000002.1, read as the reverse complement.
CGCGATCACGCAGACCGACATCAAGCGGCTGCTGGCGTACTCGTCGATCGCGCACGCGGGCTTCATCCTCGCGGGTGTCATCGCGACCACGCCGGACGGGGTGTCGTCCGTGCTCTTCTATCTGGGCGCCTACTCGTTCGTGACGATCGGCGCGTTCGCGGTGGTCACGCTGGTGCGGGATGCCGGTGGCGAGGCGACGCACCTGTCCAAGTGGGCCGGTCTCGGGCGCCGTTCGCCGCTCGTGGCGGCCGTGTTCGCGGTGTTCTTGCTGGCCTTCGCGGGCATTCCGCTGACCTCCGGCTTCGCCGGGAAGTTCGCCGTGTTCAAGGCGGCGGCGGAGGGCGGCGCGGGCCCGCTGGTCGTGGTCGGTGTGATCTCGTCGGCGATCGCCGCGTTCTTCTACATCCGCGTCATCGTGCTGATGTTCTTCAGCGAGCCGGCGCCCGAGGGCCCGACGGTCGCCGTGCCGTCGGCGCTCACGACGACGGCGATCGGCGTGGGTGTGGCGGTCACGCTGGTGCTCGGTGTGGCACCGCAGTACTTCCTGGACCTGGCGAGCCAGGCGGGAGTGTTCGTGCGCTGAACCGATCCGGACGCACACGGCCGCCCGGCACCCCTTGCTCTGGGGTGCCGGGCGGCTGTGCGCGAAGGGCTGCCGTTCCGTGGGTCTCGGGGCGGGTGAAGCCTGTGGATAACTCCGACGGTGTCAGAGCGGACCCCTATCGTGGAGGCAGTGGTCGAGGTACGGCGTACGGGGGCACAGCGATGGGTGGGACGGGCGGGATCGGCGGGATGACAGCGGTAGCCGGGAGCGAGGCGCTAGCCACGCTCCACAGAGTTTTTGGGTACGACAGTTTCCGCGGCGAGCAGGAAGCCGTCATCGAGCATGTCGTGGCCGGCGAGGACGCCGTCGTGCTCATGCCGACCGGGGGCGGCAAGTCACTGTGCTACCAGATCCCCTCCCTGGTCAGACCCGGTACGGGCGTGGTCGTCTCGCCGCTCATCGCGCTGATGCAGGACCAGGTGGACGCGCTGCGGGCGCTCGGTGTGCGGGCCGGGTTCATGAACTCCACGCAGGACTTCGACGAGCGCCGGGTGGTGGAGGCCGAGTTCCTGGCGGGCGAGCTGGACCTGCTGTATCTGGCGCCGGAGCGTCTGCGGCTGGACGCCACCCTCGATCTGCTCTCGCGCGGCAAGATCGCCGTCTTCGCGATCGACGAGGCGCACTGTGTGTCCCAGTGGGGCCACGACTTCCGCCCCGACTATCTGGCCCTCTTCCTGCTCGGGGAGCGCTGGCCGGACGTCCCGCGGATCGCGCTCACCGCGACGGCCACACACGCGACACACAAGGAAATCACCCAACGGCTGAACATGCCGACGGCCCGCCACTTCGTGGCGAGCTTCGACCGGCCCAACATCCAGTACCGGATCGTGCCGAAGGCCGACCCCAAGAAGCAGCTGCTGAGCTTCCTGCGCGAGGAGCACGCGGGCGACGCGGGCATCGTGTACTGCCTGTCCCGCAAGTCGGTGGACGCGACGGCCGAGTTCCTGAGCCGCAACGGCATCGAGGCGGTGCCGTATCACGCCGGTCTGGACGCGGGCACGCGCGCGGCGCACCAGTCCCGGTTCCTGCGGGAGGACGGCCTGGTCGTGGTGGCGACCATCGCCTTCGGGATGGGCATCGACAAGCCGGACGTACGGTTCGTCGCGCACCTGGATCTGCCGAAGTCGGTGGAGGGCTACTACCAGGAGACAGGGCGTGCCGGGCGGGACGGGCTGCCGTCCACCGCCTGGATGGCGTACGGGCTCAACGACGTCATACAGCAGCGCAAGCTGATCCAGTCCGGCGAGGGGGACGAGGCGTTCCGGCGACGGGCCGCCGCCCACCTGGACTCGATGCTGGCGCTGTGCGAGACGGCGCAGTGCCGCCGGGGCCAGCTCCTCGCCTACTTCGGTCAGGATCCCGATCCGGCCGGCTGCGGCAACTGCGACACCTGTCTGACCCCGCCGGAGACGTGGGACGGCACCGTCGCCGCGCAGAAGGTGCTGTCGACGGTGGTGCGGCTGCAGCGGGAGCGCGGGCAGAAGTTCGGCGCGGTGCAGATCGTCGACATCCTGCTGGGCAAGCGCACCGGCAAGGTGATCCAGTTCGACCACGACCAGCTGTCCGTGTTCGGCATCGGCGAAGAGCTGTCCGAGGGTGAATGGCGGGGCGTCGTACGGCAGTTGCTGGCGCAGGGGCTGCTCGCGGTGGAGGGGGAGTACGGCACGCTGGTGCTGACCGAGGCGAGCGGGGAGGTGCTGCGGCGGGAGCGGGAGGTGCCGCTGCGCAAGGAACCGAAGAAGCCGGCGTCGGCACGTACGACGTCCTCCTCGTCCGGCCGGGGCGACCGCAAGCCGAAGGCGGCGGTGGCCGAACTGCCCGAGGAACTGCTGCCCGCCTTCGAGGCGCTGCGCGCGTGGCGTGCCGAGCAGGCCCGTGAGCAGGGTGTCCCAGCATATGTGATCTTCCATGACGCCACCCTCCGGGAGATCGTCACGGTGTGGCCGACGTCGGTGCGAGGGCTTGGCGGTGTCAGCGGGGTGGGTGAGAAGAAGCTCGCGACGTATGGGGAGGGCGTCATCGGGGTGCTGGCATCGATGGAGGGCGGGGCGCCCGGAGCCGCTCCCGCTCCCGCGGTCGCCGGTGCAACGGGCGACGATGATCACTGGCCCGAGATGGACGCGGAACCGGAGCCGGACGACTGGGGATAGGGGTTCCCTGTGGTGCCTCAATGGCGTCACATAGCGCCAGGTGGCGCCACATGGCACCCAGGAGGTGCCATCCGGTGCCGCGTGGTGCCATTCCTTGCGCACGGCAGCGCATCAGGGCGCGTGGTGTCGCAATCGCTCAGGTCGGTGCCAATGTGTTCTCGCAGGTCAGGGTGGAGGTTGCGCGGCATCGGGTCTGGGCTGCTGTCTGACCGCTTGCGTGTGGCGCCATAGTGGTGCCATGATGGCGTCATGGACCTCACGCCGTATGTCGACACCCTCCGCCGTGAACTCGCGGTGGCCGCCGAAGCCGGCGGTGACGAAGCCCGCGAGCTGGCCGAACGGCTCACGGCTCCGCTGGAGTCGGCGACTCGTCTGACCTTGCTCAATGTGCTCTCCGCCGCGATGGACGAGATCACCCGTGAACTCGCCCCCGGCTCGGTCGACGTACGGCTGCGCGGGCTCGACCCCGACTTCGTGGTGACGCTGCCGTCGACCGACGACGGCGCCCCCGCGGAGCCTGTCGCGCCCGTCGAACACCTAAGGGCCTCGGCTCCCGCCGACGGTGACGAGGGCGGCACCGCTCGCGTCAATCTGCGGCTGCCGGCGCACCTCAAGGCGCGTGCCGAGGAGGCCGCGAGCAGTGAGGGGCTGTCGGTCAACGCGTGGCTGGTGCGGGCCGTGTCGGCCGCGGTCGACGGTGGCACCCGGCCGCGTCCGACGGAGAAGACCCGGACCAAGGGACAGAGCTTCACGGGCTGGGTGCGCTAGCCGACGCCTGGCCCGCACCGCCCAGCCCGCACCACCAGCACACGCACCACTTCACCCACACCTCGTCCCACCAGCGGGGACGCCCCAGAGACTCAAGAGGACGGGACAGCCATGCCTACTTTCGACACTCCCGAACCGATTTCGGTCACGGCGCACGTGGGGGCCGGTTCCATTCACTTCATCGCGGGCGACCGCCTAGACACGGTCGTCGAGGTGCGGCCCGGCGACCCGAAGCGGGACAAGGATGTGCGAGCCGCCGAGCAGACCGAGGTCACGTACGCCGACGGTGTCCTGACCGTCAGGACGAAGGAGCGCTACCTCATCGGGCCGTCCGGCGGCGTCGAGGTGACGGTGGGCCTGCCGACAGGCTCGCGTGTCGACGTGACCGGCTCTTGGGTCCAGGCGTTCGGCGAAGGCCGGCTCGGAGAGGTCCGTATGAAGACCTCGACCGGCGATGCCCGTTTCGATGAGACCGGCCCGCTGCAGCTGACCGTGTCGCACGGCTCGATCATCGTGGAAGGGGTCGAGGGCCTGGCCGAGATCACCAGCAGCACCGGCAATGTGCGCGTCGGCCTCGTCGACGGCCCCGCCGTCCTGAAGAACACGCACGGCACCACGACCGTCGGCACCGTGACCGGCGAGCTGCGGGTGAGCGGCGCCCACGGCGGCATCGACGTCGCGCGCGCCGAGGGGTCGGTCACCGGTACCTCGACCCACGGGCCCCTTCGCATCGGTGAAGTCGCCCGAGGTGAGGTCCAGTTGGAGACCTCCAACGGCCCCATCGAGATCGGCATCCGGGAGGGCACGGCCGCCTGGCTCGACGTCAGCTCCACCCACGGGCAGGTACGCACCAGGCTCGCCGCGTCCGAGGCCCCGGAGCAGGCCGAGGACACCGTCAAGGTCCGCGCACGGACCAACTGGGGCAACATCGACGTCCTCCGCGCCAAGTCCTGAGCGCTTCATCCTCAGCACGCCTCATCCTCAACACGCTCATCCCCACCCCACTTCAGCCTTCAAAGGGAGGGCCCCATGCCTTCATCTGTCATGCCCACGTCCAGGCGTGGCGGCGACGGTCCGCAGTCGCCCGCCGCCGTCTCCACCGTCGGTCTGCGCAAGTCGTACGGCGACAAGACCGTTCTCGACGGCATCGACCTGCGCATCCCGGCCGGTTCCGTGTTCGCGCTGCTCGGGCCGAACGGCGCCGGGAAGACCACCGCCGTCAAGATCCTGTCCACGCTCATCACCGCCGACGGCGGGCAGGCCCAGGTCGCGGGTCACGACATCGCCGCCGAACCACAGGCCGTGCGCGGCGCGATCGGTGTCACCGGGCAGTTCTCGGCCGTGGACGGGCTGATCACCGGTGAGGAGAACATGCTCCTCATGGCGGATCTGCACCACCTGTCCAGGTCCGAGGGGCGGCGGGTCGCCGCCGAGCTGCTGGAACGCTTCGACCTGGTGGAGGCGGCCAAGAAGCCCGCGCAGAGCTACTCCGGCGGTATGAAGCGGCGGCTCGACATCGCCATGACGCTGGTCGGCAACCCGCGGATCATCTTCCTCGACGAGCCGACCACGGGCCTTGACCCCCGCTCCCGCCACAACATGTGGGGCATCATCCGCGAACTCGTCTCCGACGGGGTGACCGTCTTCCTCACCACCCAGTACCTGGAAGAAGCCGACGAACTCGCCGACCGCATCGCCGTGCTGAACGACGGCAAGATCGCCGCCGAGGGAAGCGCCGACGAGCTCAAGCGGCTCATCCCCGGCGGACACATCCGCCTCCGCTTCACCGACCCGGCCGCCTACCAGTTCGCCGCCACAGCACTGCGCGAAGTGACGCGCGACGACGAATCCCTCGCCCTGCACATCCCCAGTGACGGCAGCCAGCGCGAACTGCGCTCCCTCCTCGACTGGTTGGACTCCGTCGGCGTCGAGGCGGATGAGCTGACCGTGCACACCCCCGACCTCGACGACGTCTTCTTCGCCCTCACCGGCAGCGGCGCCACCGTCCCCAACCAGCCCAAGGAGGCTGTCCGATGAGCACCCCCCTGGCTCCCGCCCGCCCGACCCGGATCTCCCTCGCCGTGCGCGACTCCTCCACGATGCTGCGGCGCAACCTGCTGCACGCGCGCCGCTACCCGTCGCTCACCCTGAACCTGCTGCTCACGCCGGTCATGCTCCTGCTGCTCTTCGTCTATATCTTCGGCGAGACGATGAGCGCGGGGATCGGAGGCGGCGGGGCGGACAGGTCCGAGTACATCGCCTATCTCGTGCCCGGCGTCCTGATGATGACCGTCGGCTCCACCGCGGTCGGCACCGCCGTGTCCGTCGCCATGGACATGAACGAGGGCATCATCGCCCGCTTCCGCACGATGGCGATCCACCGCGGCTCGGTGCTCATCGGGCGTGTTCTCGGCAGCGTGCTGCAGGCGATCATGAGCGTGGTCTTCGTCGGCGCCGTCGGCGTGGCCATCGGCTTCCGCTCCACCGATGCCACGGCCCTGGAGTGGCTCGCGGCATTCGCCCTGCTCACGCTGTTCACGCTGGCGCTCACCTGGATCGCGGTCGGGATGGGACTGGTCAGCCCGAACGCCGAGGCGGCCAGCAACAACGCCCTGCCGTTGGTCTTCCTCCCGCTCATCTCCAGCACCTTCGTCCCGATCGACGCGATGCCGGGCTGGTTCCAGCCGATCGCCGAGTACCAGCCGTTCACCCCGGCCATCGAGACCCTGCGTGGTCTGCTGCTCGGCAGCGAGATCGGCCACAACGGGTGGCTCGCGATCGCCTGGTGCCTTGCCCTCACCGCACTCGGCTACCGCTGGTCCAAGTCGGTGTTCAACCGCGACCCGAAGTAGCCGCGAAGTAGCTGACCCGAAGCAAGGGGGCCATCCCCCTCCGGCCCCCTTCTCCCGCTCCCTTACGCCAACGCCGTCAACCCCGGCCCGAAAAGGATCAGCAGGGGCAGCAACGGCACCAGCGCGGCCGTCGTCGTAGCGATGATCCTGCGGCGGCGGCCAAGCCGTGGGCGGGGCTCAAGGAGCCGGTCCACGCGCTCGCCGAGCAGGCGGTGGCTGGATGCGCAGGAGAGGACGCCCCGGTGCTGGTTGAGTTCGATCAACGCGAGTGCGGTGGTCAGGTGGCCGCACCGGCGGGACGCCGTGTCGTCGGCGGCGAGTTCGACCAGGCGGTGGGTCTGGTCGCAGAAGTGGTCGAAGAGCGGGATGCGGGGGAACCCGGTGGCGAGGGCGGTGGACAGGTGCAGCAGCCAGTCGTGGTGGGCGCGGGCGTGGTCGCGTTCGTGGGTGAGGACGGCATCGAGCTGGTGGTCGGTCAGCCGGTGCAGGGCGCCGGTGGTGACGACCAGTTGGGGCGGGCTGCCGGGCATCCACCAGGCGTCGGGGTACTCGTCCTCGAGGACCAGGAGCGGACCGCGCGCTGCGGCCCCCAGCCCGGCCGGCAACTCGGGGGCGCGTTCGCGCAGATGCGCTCGGGTCTGGCCGCGGCGCCTGCGCGCCTCCACCAGCTCACGGGCGAGCATCGCCGTCGTCCAGGCGGCCCCGCAGGCCAGTAGCAGGGTGAGGGCCGCGGCCCAGGCCGGGGCCGTGGACAGGTCGTACGCGGCGGTCACCGACGGCGGCGCCGGGGCGAAGACCCGGTCGCGGACGGTGTGGAAGACGGCGGCCGTGCCCAGCACGAGCGCCGTCAGACAGCACAGCAGCACCGTGGCGACCAGGCACTGCCACACCCATAGCCCCACCACAGGTTCCCGCTCCGGCCACACCGCCCGGGTCAGCGCACGCGGGACCGGCACGGCGGCCGTGAGGGCGACGACGCTCAGCAGGAGCAGGCAGACGGTCATGCCAGGGTCTCCGGATCCTGGTCGGGAAGGCTGCACTTCGGGAGGGGGTGCGGCTACGGGGCATCCCGCCCGCCGTAAGTATGACGGCGATGACCGCCCGAGTCATGGGACAAGCACGACCCGATGCCCGCGCCCGCCCCTCCGTCACCCCCCGCGTCAGCCCTCCCCCTCAGCTCCCCGCCACGACCCGCCCCACAACCTCCCCCACCCCGACCCGCACCCCGTCCGCCCCCGGCGCCCAGGCCGACAGCGTCACCACGTCCCCGTCCTCCAGGAACGTCCGCTTGCCGTCGGGGAGTTCCAGGGCGTCGCGGCCGTTCCAGGTCAGTTCCAGGAGGGAGCCGCGTTCGTGTTCGGCCGGGCCGCTGACCGTGCCGGAGCCGTAGAGATCGCCGGTGCGCAGGGAGGCGCCGTTGACGGTCATGTGGGCCAGTTGCTGGGCGGCGGTCCAGTACATGGTGGAGAAGGGCGGCTCGGAGATCACATGGCCGTTGACGGCGACCGAGATGCGCAGGTCGTAGCCGCCGGGCTCCACGTCGGACGCGGTGTCGTCCAGATAGGGGAGCAACGCGTGCGTCCGCTCCGGCGGCGCCACCCGCGCCTCCTCCAGCGCGTCCAGCGGTGTGATCCACGCCGACACCGACGTGGCGAAGGACTTGCCGAGGAACGGGCCGAGGGGGACGTACTCCCAGGCCTGGATGTCGCGTGCGGACCAGTCGTTGAGGAGGCAGAGGCCGAAGACGTGGTCCCGGAAGTCGCCGAGCCCCACCGGCCGGCCCATCGGCGACGGCGTGCCCACCACGAAGCCGACCTCCGCCTCGATGTCCAGGCGGACGGAGGGGCCGAAGACGGGCGCCGGGTCGGCGGGGGACTTGCGCTGCCCTGACGGTCGTACGACATCCGTGCCCGACACGACCACCGTGCCGGAGCGGCCGTGGTAACCGATCGGCAGATGCTTCCAGTTGGGGGTCAGGGAGTCGGGGGCGTCGGGGCGGAAGATGCGGCCGACGTTCCGGGCGTGGTTCTCGGAGGCGTAGAAGTCGACGTAGTCCGCGACCTCGAAGGGGAGATGCAGGGTCACCGAGGACAGGGGGTGGAACAGCGGCGCGACTGTCTCCCGGTGGGACGGCACCGTCAGCCACGCCGTCAGCGCGCGCCGTACGTCCGACCAGGTGGTGCGGCCCGCGGCCAGCAGCGGGTTGAGGGTGGGCCGGGCGAGCAGGGGGGCGTACGGCGAGCCGAGCGCGTGCGCCGCCGCGCCCGCGTCGAGGACGTGGTCGCCGAGCCGGACCCCGACCCTCCGCTCCGTGGAACCGGCGGGGGAGAAGACACCGTACGGAAGGTTGTGCGGGCCGAAGGGGTCGCCCTCGGGGACATCGAAGGGGGGCATGGGTGCTGCCTCGCTCTCGTGCGGTCCGTATGCCAGGTGTGTCATGTGGTCGCGGCACACGTTACGGGGGCGAGGCCTGCTGCGGCAGCCGCAGGTCAGCGACGTGACCGAAGCCGTTCCGGACGGCGGCGGTGGCGTCTCGGAGGTGCCTTCGGGAAGGAGACGTCACGGCGTCACGGTGTCAGCCGGTCCGGGGGTGTCCCGAGGGAGTGAAACGGGGGCTCTGCGGCCCAAGTCGCCGTAGGAGGCGTCCTGTTCGCGTCGAGTCGGTCGGGCTTTCTGTCCGTATTCTCTGATCATGGCCGCACCCATCGCATATTCACTCATCGCCACTGACCTGGACGGCACCCTGCTCCGGGGCGACGACACGCTCTCCGACCGGTCGCTCGCCGCGCTTGCGCAGGTGACGGCGTTCGGCGCCCGGCACTTGGTGGTGACGGGGCGGCCGGCCCCGAGGGTGCGGCCGTTGCTCGACATCCTCGGCAGCGGGGGGCTCGCGGTGTGCGGACAGGGCGCGCAGGTGTACGACGCCGGCGCGGACCGTCTGCTGTGGTCCGTCACGCTGGACCGGGAGCTGGCCGAGACCGCGCTCGGCAAGATCGAGGCGGAGATCGGGCAGGTGTACGCCGCCGTCGACCAGGACGGCGTCGACGGGCTCACGCTCATCGAACCGGGGTATCTGATGCCCCACCCGACCCTGCCCGCCGTACGCGTGGGGCGCCGCGACGACCTGTGGTGCGCGCCCATCAGCAAGGTGCTGCTGCGTCATCCGGCCCTGTCCGACGACGAGTTGGCGGCGACGGCGCGCTCGGTGGTGGGTTCACTCGCGACGGTCACCATGTCGGGGCCCGGGACCGTCGAACTCCAGCCATGCGGGGTGACCAAGGCGACCGGTCTCGCGCTGGCCGCCGAGTATCTGGGGCTGGGACCCGGGCAGACCATCGCCTTCGGGGACATGCCCAACGACATCCCCATGTTCGACTGGGCGGCGCACGGCGTCGCCATGGCCAACGCCCATCCCGAACTCAAGGCGATGGCCGACGAGATCACCCTGTCGAACGAGGACGACGGCATCGCGGTCGTCCTCGAACGTCTCTGCCCGACGGGGTAGTCCTCAGTACGCGCCGAAGACGTTGTCGATCGAGCCGTACCGCTGGAACGCGTAGTTGCAGGCGGCGGTGATGTTCGCGACCGGGTCGTACGGGTTGAACGCGGTGCCGGCCACGTGGTAGGCCTCGAAGGTCGGGTCGATGACCTGGAGGAGGCCCTTCGACGGGGTGCCCGCGGCGGCGTTGGAGTCCCAGTTGTTGATGGCGGCCGGGTTGCCCGAGGACTCCCGCATGATGTTGCGGTAGATGCCGTCGTACGACCCGGGGATGCCGTTCTGCGCCATCACCTGGAGGGACGCCCGGATCCAGCCGTCGAGCGTGTCGGCGTAGCCCAGCGAGGTGGCGGTGGCCACGGTCGGGGTGGCGGCCGAGGCGCTGGTCGCGCCGATGACCGGCAGCGCGAGGACGGCGACGCCGGTGCCGGCGACGGCGATGGCGCGGGTGATGCGGGCGGTTCTGGTACGACGGTGCTTACCGGCTGCGGCCATGGCGAAGTTCCTCTCCGGCGCCTGCGAGGTGAGCTGTCGGGTTCGGGCTGGGAGGTGCCCGGCCACACCCCACGGGCATGACTTCACCCCGAGCCGTCCCGGCGCGGCGTCCGGTCCGGCGGCTTTCCTGGGTCCCCCGCTCCTGCCGTGCGGTGAGTCGGTCAATGGGTCGTTCGGGCGGTGGCAGGATTCGGCGTCCGCCCGACAGGCCGGGAACGTATGCGAGAGCACATGTCCGAAACAAGTACCGGATTCACACATCGCACCTATTGACCTTGGTGTGGGGCGAATGTGCTGCTTGATCCTTTGCACTCGCCAAGCTCAACTGGCCATGACGGAAGGCGGATCGGCGAGTGCCTGTGTGTTTTCTGTACAGGTTGGGACGTGAGTCACATCACGCATGTCCGCAAGCGCGGCAAAACGGGCAATCATGCCAAGAGGGCTTTATTAACCGGCCGTTCGCGGGATGCGCTTCTCCCAGGTCCGATGGAAGAGGACCTGGCCGCCCTCCGTGCAGATCACCTCGTCGGAGGTGGTGAAGTGGTCCCCGTCACAGGTGATCTCCGAGCGGGTGCGGACCGTGGTGTCCCAGCCCTGTTCCGGGCGGTGCAGCCGGATCGACCAGTCCGAGCGGGTGCGGGCCGACAGTGGATCCGTCTCGTCGATCGTGTACGTCTCCAGCGCGTCCTCGGTGCACTCCAGTCCGTCGGGGTACACGCGCGTGCCGCCGTACCGCGGGTCGACCTCAAGGCGCCACGCGCCCCGCGCGACGTCCCGCACCACCAGGCGCTCGGGGCGCGGTTCGTCGAGCGTGGCGGGGAAGTTGACGCCCAGCGGCTCGGCCTGCTCGGGCTCCTCGAAACGGATATTCCGGTCGAATTCGCGCTTCCGTACGGGCAGTTCCAGGAAGCTGCCCGCCGGGTCCAGGGTGAAGCCCGCCGCCGAGTCGGGCTGCGGCCAGATCCATGGCCAGTACGCGGAGGAGACGGCAAGCCGGATGCGGTGACCGGGCGGGAAGGCGTGGCCGATGGCGTTCAGCTCGAAGGTCACCTCTTCGGTGGTGCCCGGCGTCCACGGCACGGTTCGGTCGCGGCCCGCTCGTGCCGAGAGGTTCAGGGCTCCGCGCGTGACCAGGGTCGACGAGCCGTCCGGTGCTATGTCACATACCCTCGCCACGATCTGCCCCCGCGGCACCTGAGCAGTCACCCGCAGCCCCACCCGCGCCCGCCCCAGCACCCACGTCTCCTCGGCCACCGGAAACTCGAAGCACACCGACCGTGCGTCCTCCTCCCGCTGGTCCGGCGGGAGGTCGGCATCGTTGCCGATGGGGAGGAAACGGCCGGCGTCGACCCCGGTGTGCATCGGCGACCGTACGAGGACGGGGGCGCCCTGACAGGCGTACGTCACCGTCGTCACGTTCGGGGAGGGCCACGCGGGCTCGCCGACCCAGCGGCCGGGCAGGGTGCCGTAGACCGCGGCGGGGCGGTGGGAGTCGGTGACGTAGGCGCGCAGCAGGGGCTCGGGGAGTGCGCCCTTGCCCTTGAGCCAGTGGTCCCACCAGCGCAGCGTCTCCTGGAGGAAGCCGATCGCCGGGCCGGGCGCCAGGCCGCGGTCGGGGTACTGGTGCGACCAGGGGCCGATCAGTCCTCGTACGCGATCGGACGGGAGGTGCTCGACGAGCCGCAGCACAGTGTCGCGGTACGGGTCGTGCCAGCCGCCCACCGCGAGGACGGCCGCCTTGATCGCGCCGTAGTCCTCACAGACGCTGCCATGGCGCCAGTAGCGGTCCCGGGTCTGGTGGGCGAGCCAGGTGTGGATGAGGGGCTGGACGGCCTCCAGGCGCTCGACCCACATCTCGCGCCAGGCGGCCTCGCCGACGTACCGGGGATCGGGCGGCCGGGGGGCGGAGGCGAGCAGGGTGGCGGCCCGGGCGTGCATGTCCGCCGCGAGGACGGAACCTCCCATGTAGTGCGCGTCGTTGTCATAGCGATCGTCGCTCGCGCAGACGGTCACGATCGCCTTGAGCGGCTCGGGCGCGAGGGCCGCGATCTGGAGGGAGTTGAAGCCGCCCCAGGAGATGCCGAACATGCCCACCTTGCCGTCGCACCAGGGCTGCGCGGCCAGCCAGTTGACCACCTCGACCCCGTCGGCCAGCTCCGTCACCGCGTACTCGTCGCCCGGGACGCCCTCGCTGTTGCCGTGCCCGCGCACGTCGACCCGGACGGAGGCGTAGCCGTGGCCCGCGTACCAGGGGTGGCGCTGGAAGTCGCGCGGGGCCGTCCAGTCGGTCAGGCGGTACGGGAGGTACTCGAGGAGCGCCGGTACGGGCTCGTCGGTGAGCGGGCGCCACACGCGCGCGTACAGCAGGGTCCCGTCCGACAGAGGGATGCGGAGGTCCTCGTGAGTCGTCTCGTAGGGGAAGGACGTGCGGATGTTCATGGACACACCTCCCTACTTCCGGGTAAGTCGATAGATATCCATTCTTTTCAGATGATCGAAAACATACCGGTCGTGATCCGATACCGCCCGTGCTGCACGGGTGGGTGGGCATGGGTGATCGAAAGGTGACCGGATACGCTGACTTGAGTGATGGCAGCGACCTATCGACAAACCGTGTAAACGCCAGTGGACACCAGCAGACAGGAGACCCCTCGTGACCGTCGTCGGGCCGTTCGGGCTGAGCGTGCGGGACCAGGCTCTGGAAGCCGATGTCCAGGCCGGATTGGCGGCTGTCGAGGAAGGGCTGCTCGAAGCCACCAAGAGTGAGGTCCCGTTCATCACCGAGGCCGCGCAGCATCTGGTGCGGGCCGGCGGCAAGCGGTTCCGGCCGCTGCTCGTGATGCTCTCCGCGCAGTTCGGGGACCCGTACGCACCGGGGGTCGTGCCGTCCGCCGTGGTCGTCGAGCTGACGCACCTCGCGACGCTGTACCACGACGACGTGATGGACGAGGCGGCCGTACGGCGCGGGGTGCCCAGCGCGAACGTCCGCTGGGGCAACTCGGTCGCCGTGCTCACCGGTGACTTCCTCTTCGCGCGCGCCTCGCACACCCTCGCCGATCTCGGTCCGGAGGCGGTGCGGGTGCAGGCCGAGGCGTTCGAGCGGCTGGTGACCGGGCAGATCCTGGAGACGGCCGGCCCGACGGACGGCCGGGATCCGGTCGAGCACTACTTGGACGTGCTGAGCGGGAAGACCGGGTCGCTGGTCGCGGTGTCGTGCCGGTTCGGGGCGATGATGTCGGGCGCCGACGAGACGATGATCGACGTACTGACGCAGTACGGGGAGCGGCTCGGGGTCGCCTTCCAGCTCGCCGACGACGTCCTGGACATCGCGTCCGACTCGCACGAGTCCGGGAAGACGCCGGGGACCGATCTGCGCGAGGGGATTCCGACCCTTCCGGTGCTGCGGCTGCGGGAGCGGGCGGCCCGGCTGGGGCTGGCCGAGGATGTCGCGCTGTGCGAGCTGCTGGACTCCGACCTGAGCGACGACGCGCGGCTCGCGGAGGCGCTCGCGGGGCTGCGTGGGCATCCGGCGCTGGAGCAGGCGCGGCGGGACACGGTGCGGTATGCGGAGGACGCGCGGGCCGCGCTGGCTCCGTTGCCGGAGTGCGATGCGAAGGCGGCGCTGCTGGAGTTGTGCGACGCCGTGGTGCATCGGGCGGGCTAGTTCCGGCGCTGAGCAGCGGGGACTGGCAACGTGACGCAGGTCACACTGCTGGACTGAGTCCAGACTGAGATCGCCTCCGTATTCATGCCCAGAAGCTGACGCAGGGGGCGTCGGCTGCATTACGGGGAGACAAAAGAATTATGGGCATGAACGCGACGTTCTCACTGCGCAGTAAGAGCCTGATCGTCACCGCTGTCGCGGTGGCCGCCGCCGGTGGTGTCGCCGCCGCGGTGATTCCCGCCTTCGCCGCCGGAGACAACCGCGCCGACCACGCGGGGCACACCGGAGGCGAAGGCATCGTGAGCCAGAGCGGCACCGTGGCGGGCGGCAAGGGCGGGACCATCCTCGCCGCCAGTCTGCGGGGCGCCAACGAGGTGCCCGTGGCGGGCGGTCCGGCCGTCGGGGACAAGGACGGCGCCGCGCTCCAGTTCGTGAAGGTGAAGGGCGACAAGGTGTCCGTCGCCGTGAAGTGGCGCGGCACGGACAAGCCGACCCTGCTCCACATCCACCAGGGCGCCAAGGGCACCAACGGCGGTGTGAAGGTCGACTTCACCAAGCTGCTCGCGGGCGCCAAGGGCAAGACCGTCACCGGCACCGTCAAGGTCGGCGACGCCGCCCTGCTCAACTCGCTGAAGTCCGACCCCGGTTCGTTCTACGCCAACCTGCACACGGCCGAGTTCCCGGGCGGAGCCGTCCGCGGCCAGCTGCACAAGGTGACCACGGCGTTCGACTTCCGCGACGCGCTCGACAACTTCCAGGCGTCCGTCCTCAAGGGCAAGCAGATCTACGAGTGCAAGCCGGCCGAGGGCGGCGGGTACGCCTTCGCCCAACGGGACGTCAGCGCCCTCCTGGCCGGCCCGATCGCGCACTCCTTCGTCGAGCCCAACTCCGGTACGCCGCAGTGGATCGCGCCCGACCGCAGCGCCGTCACCGGATCGGTCATCAGCAGGACGCCCAACGGCGACAAGAACATCCCGGAGCTGGACCTGAAGGCCACCCAGTCCGGCAAGCACCGCGGGCTCCTCGCCGGCACCGCGGAGATCCTGCGGCTGAACACCGTCGGCGGCGTCGCCCCGGCCGGCTCCTGCGAGCCGGGTGCCATCGTCGGCGTGCCCTACCAGGCGGACTACGTGTTCATTCAGCGCTGATACACGCGGCGCTGATCCACTTCGACGGGCGGCGTCTTCCCCGCACGACCCTTACGGGTCGGGGGAGGCGCCGCCCTCGCATGTCATACCGCAGCAGTACGCGGAGTTGGCTCCGCAGGTTGACGTATACCTCCGGCGGATTTGGTCAACTGGAGACCACGGAAAACACCACTCCTCACCGATTCGGGTGAGAATGGCGGCTCAGGGTGGGACGAGTGCGATTAAGCGACAGCCGCCGCTACGACGGAGGTAAGGCACACATGGCACCGTACGAATCCGACGACAGCACGACCGCCGGCGAGGTGGACGACCTCCGCGCCGGCCGCCGCAAGGCCGCGCGGTACGTCGTTCCGGTCGCGGTGGTGGGCGTGGCGGCGGCGACCATCGGGCTCGTCCCGGCGATCGCCGACTCCGGCGACCCCGACCTGCCCAAGATCAGTGCGCAGCAACTCATCGAGAAGATCGCCGCATCGGACGTAGAGCAGCTGTCCGGCACGGTGAAGATCAGCACGGACCTGGGGCTGCCGGACCTCGGCGGGCTGGAGAGCAGCCTGATGTCCGGGGCGACGCAGTCGGGTGAGGGCTCGTCCGCCGACCCGAGCTCCAAGCTGATGGAGCTGGCGTCCGGCACGCACACCGTGCGCGTCGCCGCCGACGGCGAGGACAAGCACAAGATCTCGCTGCTGCAGAACGCCGCCGAGTACAGCCTGATCCACAACGGCAAGGACGTCTGGGGCTACGACAGCGCGTCCAACGAGGTCTACCACGGCACCGCCTCCGAGAGCGCGGACGGGAAGACGAAGGAAGACGTCCCGACCACGCCTCAGGAACTCGCCGAGGAGGCCCTGAAGTCGGTCGACGACACGACGTCCGTGACCGTCGACGGCACCGCGCAGATCGCGGGCCGGGACGCCTACCGGCTGCTCATCAAGCCGAAGGACTCCGGCTCCACGGTCGGTGCGATCACCGTCGGCGTGGACGCCAAGACCGGTCTGCCGTTGAAGTTCACGCTGACCCCGGCGAGCGGCGGCGCCGCCGTGGTGGACGCGGGCTTCACCCAGGTCACCTTCGCCAAGCCGGCCGCCTCCACCTTCGACTTCACCCCGCCCAAGGGTGCGAAGGTCACGGAGGAGGGCGACGTCGCGGCCGGGGAGCACGGCCAGGCTCCGGACAACTTCCGGACCCCGGACGACTCCAAGGCTCCGGACGAGAAGGTGGCGCCCGAGGGCGAGCCGAAGATCATAGGCGAGGGCTGGAACTCCATCGCCGTCATCGAGACCGGCGGCGAGGGCATGCCCTCCGGCTCCGAGGCCGGCGGCGAGTTCGGTGGCTTCCTCGACTCCCTCGGCGACAAGGTGACCGGCAAGTTCGGCGAGGGCACGGTCTTCAAGACCCGCCTGGTCAACGCCCTGATGACGGACGACGGCAAGATCTACGTCGGCACGGTCACGAAGGACGCCCTGGTGAAGGCGGCCAACGCGGCCAAGTAACAGCCGTACGCAGAACACTCGTACGCGACGTACCGTACGCGTACGACGAATCGAGGGAGCCGATGGACGAGCCGCCCGCCACGGAGCCGGACACGGAGGGTGTGGATGACAGCGTCATCCGGACGCGTGCGCTCACCAAGCGCTTCCGCGGCGGGCAGCTCGCCGTCGACGGTCTGGATCTGACCGTCCCGGCGGGCAGCGTCTTCGGCTTCCTCGGTCCGAACGGCTCCGGCAAGACCACCACCATCCGCATGCTGATGGGCCTCATCGAGCCGACCTCCGGCACGGCACGCGTCCTCGGGCAGCCCATGCCCCGGGGCACGCGCGCCGTACTGCCGCACGTCGGCGCCCTGATCGAGGGGCCCGCGCTGTACGGCTTCCTCTCCGGCCGCGACAACCTCATCCGGTACGACGCCGCCGACCCGACCGCCGACCCGCGCACCCGGCGTGCGCGCGTCGCGGCGGCGCTGGACCGGGTGGGCCTGACAGCGGCAGGGAGCAAGAAGGCGAAGGCGTACTCACTCGGCATGAAGCAGCGGCTGGGTCTCGCCGCCGCCCTGCTCCAGCCCCGCCGTCTCCTCGTCCTCGACGAGCCGACGAACGGGCTCGACCCGCAGGGCATGCGTGAAATCCGCTCCCTGATCAGGGAGTTGGCCTCCGACGGCACGACCGTCTTCCTCTCCTCCCATCTGCTGGACGAGATCGAGCAGGTCTGCAGCCATGCCGCCGTGATGGCACAGGGGCGGCTGATCACCCAGGGCGCGGTGGCGGACCTGGCGGCCGGGATGCGGGGCCGGCTGGTCGTCACCACGCCGGACGCGGGCGACGCGGCCCGGGTGCTCAAGGAGCAGGGCGCCTCGGACGTCATCGTCGAGGACGACCGGGTGACCGCGGAACCGCCCGAGCGCGATCTCGCCGAGGTGAACGCCGCGCTGGTGACGGCGGGGGTCCGGGTCCGCGGCTTCGGGGTCGAACGGGCTTCCCTGGAGGACGCGTTCGTGGCGCTGACGGGGGAGGGCTTCGATGTCGCGGGCTGAGCTGGCCGGGTCGAGCGAGGTCCAAGTTCCCCGGAAGCAGAGCCCGTTGTGGACCTTGGGTCTTCTCCGCAGCGAGCTGGTGACCACGTTCCGGCGCTGGCGCACGCTCGCGCTTCTCGGTGTGCTGGCCGCCGTACCCGTCCTGGTCGGGATCGCCGTCAAGATCGAGACGAGCGACGGCTCGGGCGTCGGCGGAGGCGGCGGTGGTGGCGAGGGTCCCGCGTTCATCTCGCAGATCACCAACAACGGCCTCTTCCTGGTCTTCACCGCGCTGGCCGCGACGCTCCCCTTCTTCCTGCCCATGGCCATCGGCGTCATCGCGGGTGACGCGATCGCAGGCGAGGCCAACGCGGGAACGCTGCGCTATCTGCTCGTCGCCCCGGCCGGCCGCACCCGCCTGCTGCTCACCAAGTACGCGACCACGATGGCCTTCTGCCTGGTGGCCACGCTGGTCGTCGCGGTCTCGGCGCTCACGGTCGGCGCGCTGCTCTTCCCGCTCGGCGACCTCACGACGATCTCCGGAACCCAGATCAGCTTCACCGAGGGCCTGGGCCGAGCCCTGCTGATCGCGCTGGTCGTCGCCGCGTCACTGACGGGCGTCGCGGCCCTCGGCCTGTTCGTCTCCACGCTCACCAACAGCGGCATCGCGGCGATGGCGACGACGGTCGGTCTGCTGATCACCGTCCAGATCCTCGACCAGATACCGCAACTGCACGCACTCCAGCCGTACTTCTTCTCCCACTACTGGCTGTCCTTCGCCGACCTCATGCGCGACCCGATCTACTGGGACGAGCTGGTGAAGAACCTCGGGCTGCAAGGCCTCTACGCCGCGGTGTTCGGGGCGGCCGCCTGGGCGCGGTTCACGACGAAGGACGTCACGGCGTAGCGCTCCGCTGGAGAGCAGGGTGACAAACCCGCGGGCCGGTGGGGGCTGGTCGCGCCCACGCGGCGGTAGCCGCAAATCGACACAGCCCCGCGCCCCTTACGGGGCGCGAGGAGTCAGCCGTCGTACGGGAAGCGGGCGAGCGGTGCCTCCTGGGCGAAGAACGTCTTGGCTTGGGCGAGTGCCTCGGCGTCCTTCAGCACGTCACCGGGCTTGCTGCCGTTGCCGAGCAGGACGCCGCCGAAGCGCATCCCCATGTAGGCGGCCGAGTTGTTGAGGGTGCCGATCAACGGGTCGGCGACCTCCCGCTCCTCGTGCGCGAGCGCGGTGACGCCCCAGAGGGTGCGTCCGGCCAGCGTCGCCTTGAAGTCCAGGCCGGGCGTGCGCAGCCAGCCCGCCCAGTAGTCGAGGTAGCGCTTGGTGGGGGCGGACACCGAGTACCAGTACAGCGGCGAGGCGATCACGATGTCCGTCGCCGAGAGCGTCGCGTCCAGCAGGAACCCCGTGTTGCCCTCCGTGGGGCGGACATGGTCGCTGTCGTGACGCAGATCCTCGTAGTCGGGCAGCGGACGGGCGGCGAGGTCGATCCACTCCTGCTCGACGTCCGCGGGCAGCTGATCGGCGGCCTTGCGGGCCAGCAGCTCGGTGTTGCCCTCACTACGGCTGCTGCCCAGCAGGAACAGGAAACGGCGGCTCATGACATCCCCCACTTGGTCGGCGTACGACGGCTACTTGCGTACGCAGTATATGCGCACACATCTAAATGTCCATGGGTCCATGGGCCCATGGGTCACGTGTACGGCGCCAACCGCGCCCGCAACCCGGCTCGTCCCTCCGCCTCCCGCGCCACCCCCAGCAGCAACGCCTCCCGGCCGCGTCCCGCCACCAGCTGAAGCCCGACCGGACAGCCGTCGGTGCCGAAACCGGCCGGGAGGCTGAGCGCCGGGTGGCCGCTGAGGTTGAACGCCCAGGTGAGCGCCGTGGAGTAGCGGTCGCCGGGGCCGTCGTGGCCATGCGGCGGGTTCGGGGTGGTCGGGGTCAGCAGGAGGTCCGCGTCCGCGAAGAGGGCGTCGAGGCGGCGGTCGTTCTCCGCGCGGAGGCGGTGGGCGGCGGTGGGGTCGGCGCCGGGGGTGCGGAGGGCGAGCCAGGCGGGGGCCGGGTCTTCGAGACGGACAGTGGCTCTGACGGGTCGTATGACTCCGGTGTCCGCGAGGTGCTGCGCCGCAGTGCGGGCGATGGTGACGAGGTCCGGATCGGGGGCTGCGAAGCCGAGGTCGGGGGACCAGACAGCGGTCGGTGCCGGTGCTCCGGAATCCGATGGATGTTCCCCGGCCATGATCCGCCAGTACGCCGCCGCATCCTCCGCACACCGCGCCAGCACCCCGGCCGCCGTGAGCCCCGTAGGGTCGGTGTTCGTCGTCTTCAGGCCGACGACCCCGCACCATGCGGCGGGGATCCGCACCGACCCCGCCCCGTCGCTGCCGGTCGCCAGCGGCACCAGGCCCGCGGCCACCGCGGCGGCGGAACCGGCCGAGGAGCCGCCGGGGGTGCGGTCGGAGCGCCAGGGATTGACGGTACGGCCATACGCGCCAAGTCCCCAGGTCTGCCAGGGAGTTCCGGGCCCCGGAACGGATGTGGCGCCCACAGGGACGCACCCGGCCTCGATCAGCCGAGCCGCCGTACGCAGCCCGTGCCGCCGCCCCTTCACGCCGATCGGCACCCCGGCCAGCGGCAGCCGCTCGCCCGCGGCGACCCGTGCGTCCACCTCGCCCGCCCGCCGCAGCGCCTCCTCGCCCCACACCTCGACGAAGGCGCACAACGTGGGCTCGGCCTGCCGGATCCGCTCCAGCGACTCCGCTACGACATCGACGGCGCGCAGCGTCCCCGACCGTACGGCGGCGGCGATCCCGGTGGCGGTCAGCGAGTCCGTGCCTCCGTGAGCGACGCCAGGTCCGCGGTCGCGCGCGGTGGCGTCCCGCTCAGGTCGCCCAGGCGCCAGCTCTGCACCCACGGCACGCGGTACACGTCGATCACCGACTCGAGCGCCTTGACCTGCTGGGTGAGCGGGCGGGGCAGTCGGCCGGGGGCGTCCGCGACGAGAACGATGGCGTCGAGGTCGAGTCCCGCCGGGGCCTCCCCACGCCGGAATGCCTCCACGGCGTGCAGGACGGACGCCAGGCCGGTCGCGTGGGTGCGGGCGACGAGCAGCACTGATTGCGGATCATCGGGGCCGGGCCAGTCACGTCCGCAGTCCTGGCCGCCGTAGACGGTTGCCAGCGTGGTGACGCCCGCCCCGCCGTGCGTGCCGACCCAGGAGAAGCGCCGGGTTGCGGCACCGGGATGCGCGGGGCCCTCCGAACCCGTCACGGCCACCGGGCCGCGAAGCCAGATCTCCGGCCCCTGCTGCGCATCCGTCCGCATACCCCACTCCGTCCTCCCGAGCCACCGATCCCACCCCGCCTGCGCCGGCTCCACGACGGGGCGTGAGCTCTGGGACGAGGCTGTGACGCCATAGTGACGTGGGAACCGGGGACGAGCGGAGAGACTACTCAACAGTACGTGTACGACCGGATCTTGCTGTCGGGGGGCGCGGAAGCGGAGACCGCCGGGCGGGGGGCACCATGGAATCCGAACCCGTAGCCGAACGCCCCGTCCGCGGACTACCCGACACATCCGAGTGAGGGAACGATGTCTCGACTCAGCCGCGACAAGAAGCGGGAACAGAAGCACGCCGCCCAGCCGGCAGGCCCCGCGGTGGCCCCCATCGACGTCCACGTTCCCGTGGCGGGGCCGGGCGCGGGTACCGCATCGGTCGGCGGCGTCCCCGTCGTCCCCGCTCCCGGCGAGGAGATCCAGCACACCATCCTGAACCACCTCCATCGCATCGCCCTCGCCACCGGCCACGCCGTCCGCGCCACCATCCACGATGAGCGCATCGGCTTTGTCGTTCCGCTTCAGATGAACGGCGACGGCTCTACGCAGTTCACGGGGGAGCCGGTGCGGGTGGGTTCTGGGGCGGTGGTGGGTTCTGGGACGGTAGCGAGTTCTGGGACGGTAGCGAGTTCTGGGACGGTGGGGGAGTCGCAGCCGATGTGGGAGGCCGTATCCACGGGGGACGCCTCCACGGGGGACGCCGCGCGAGGGTCGGCTCAGGGGGTCGTATCCCCGGGGGGCGCACCCGCAGCGGATGCCGTACGAGACGCCGTACCGCCGCCTCCCCCTCCCGGTCCGCCCGCCGCGCCCCGCGACAGGTCCACGCACGTGCTGCGCGCCATACCGGAGTCGCAGCCGCAGCCGCAGCCGCAGCCGCCCCGCGACGCGGCCCCCACCTTCCGCCTGCGCGCCCTATCGGAGTCGGTCCAGGACATCCCGCCCGGCACGGTCGCGCCACCGATGGGCGAATTCGGCCCACCGCCGGCGATGGACGCGCCCCCGCCCACGCCCCCGACCCCGGACGCGCAGCCCCTCCCGCCCCCAGCTCTCAAGGACCCCACGCCCCTCCCGTCCCCAACCTCCCAGCCCCTCCCGCCCCACCCCCACAAACCGCAGCCCCCCGTCGACGCGCCCTACACCTCCGCCCCCGACCTCGACCCTGAATCCAAGCCGACCCCGCCCCGCGGGTTCGACGCGGTGGCTGAGGCGGTGCTGGGGGACGACCCGTTGGCTGGGGCGCATGGGGACGAGAGGGCTGAGCTGGCGGAGCCGGTCGCGCGGATCGGGGAGGCGGTCAAGGAGGGGCGGATCGAGTCGGCCGCGGAGTTGGCGGCGGAGACGGTGGCGGAGGCGTCGGGGACGCTGGGGCCGGAGCACCCGGAAGTGCTGCGGCTGCGTGAACTCACCGCCTACGTCGCCTACTTGGCGGGCGACCCGGAACATGCCTTCGGTCTCTCCCTCGACCTGGCCAGGATCCGCAGCAGGGCCCGCGACGCAGAGGCCGCGTACGGCAACGTGCAGAGCGCGGCGACTGCTTGGCGGGCGGTACGCGACCCGGAGCAGGGCCTGCTGCTGGGCCGGGACCTGATCGGCCTGTGGAGCGAACTCACCGCCGAGGACGGGCCCGCGGCCGAGGACATCGAGCAACTCGAGTCGGCCCGGGCGCGGATGGACCGTCTGGCCGAGCGCGCCCGGACCTTGAACTCCTGACCGGACCTTGAACTCCTAAGAGGACAGCTCCCACACCGCATGCGCCACCGCGTCACTGTTCCGGTCCAGCGCGGTGTCGTTGATGTTGGACGTCGTGTCGCAGGACGAGTGGTAGCAGCGGTCGAACGCCTGCCCCGACGTACCGCCCCACTTGGCCGCCTGTGCCGCCGTCTTGGCGCGGCTCGCGCCCGTGAACAGCCCGCCCACCGGCACGCCCGCGCTCTTGAACGGCGCGTGGTCGGAGCGGCCGTCGCCCTCGGTCTCGATCTCCGTGGGGACGCCGAGGCCGGTGAAGTAGTCCTTGAAGGTCTTCTCGATCGCCGGATCGTCGTCGTAGACGAAGTAGCCGGGGTTGGGCGAGCCGATCATGTCGAAGTTGAGGTAGCCGCTGATCTTTGCCCGGTTCGCCGAGGACAGGTTGTTGACGTAGTGGCGGGAGCCGACGAGGCCCAGCTCCTCCGCGCCCCACCAGGCGAACCGCAGATGCTTTGTGGGCTGGTGGTTCGCGCGGGACACGGCCAGCGCGGTCTCCAGGACCGCCGCCGAGCCCGATCCGTTGTCGTTGATACCGGCCCCTGAGGTGACGCTGTCGAGGTGCGAGCCGGCCATGACGACCTGGTTGGTGTCGCCGCCCGGCCAGTCCGCGATCAGGTTGTAGCCGGTGCGGCTGGAGGACGTGAACTGCTGGATGGCCGTGGTGTAACCGGCCGCGTCCAGCTTGGCCTTCACATAGTCGAGCGAGGCCTTGTAGCCGGCCCGGCCGTGCGCCCGGTTGCCGCCGTTGGCGGTGGCGATGGACTGGAGCTGGGTGAGGTGCGCCTTGACGTTGGAGACGGGGATGTCGGGGGCGGCGGCCACCGCGGGTGCGGGTGCCGCCCCGGCTATGGATCCGCCGACCAGGAGCGATGCGGCCGCGACGACGGCGGTGGCCGTGACGCGTCCGGGAACCGAGAGCTTCATGTGGGGGGCTCCGAATTCCTTGGGAATCACAGGGGATTCCACAGTGAATGGGGTGCCTGGATGGTGAAGCTCTGGCTGACGCTCCGTCAAGAGCGCTATCAGGACAAGTGTGTTCGTATATCGGGCGGTGGCGGGCAGATCACTGCACGCAGAACTCGTTGCCCTCGGGATCGGTCATCACGACCCACTCCCCGCCGGGCTCCTTCACCTCCCGCTGCACGCTCGCACCCAGCTCCCGCAGCCGCTCGACCTCGTCCGCGCGCCGCCCCTTGCCGGGGTGCAGATCGAGGTGGAGCCGGTTCTTGACGGACTTGGCCTCGGGTACGCGCTGGAACAGCAGCCGCCGCCCCAGTCCGGCGCCGTTGTCCGCGTCGTACGGATCGTCCGGATGCCGTACGCCGACCAGGTCCCGGAAGGCGAGCCGGGCGTGGAACTCGACGGTCGCCTCGCGCGGCAGGACGCCGAGTTCGAGAAGGCGCTCGATGAAGGCGTTGTTGTCCTCGACCTCGTAGTGGAGCGCGGCGGCCCAGAAATCGGCCTGGGACTGGGGGTTGGCGCAGTCGATGACGAGCTTCCAGTGGACGGGTGTGGGAGTGCTCTCAGTCATGAGTCCACTTATAGCCGCGCATCCGGTCAGCGGCTGTCCTGAAGGGCCTCGGCCTGCTGCCCGTCGTACGCCGCCCGCGCCGCCGCGATCTCCCGCTGATGCTGTTCCGTCCACGTCACCAGCGACTGGATCGTGGCGTGCAGCGTTCCGCCCAGCGGAGTGAGTTCGTACTCCACCCGTGGCGGGACGACCGGATGCACCGTCCGCTTCACCAGTCCGTCCCGCTCCAGCTGGCGCAGGGTCACCGTCAGCATGCGCTGGCTGACGCCGTCGATCTCGCGGCGCAGCTCGGTGAAGCGCAGCCGCCGGTTCTCCAGCAGGGCGATGACGAGCAGCGACCACTTGTCGGCGACCCGGTCGAGGATCTGCCGAACCTCGCAGCCCTCCCGGGTGTCCCACTGGAAGGGGTCGGCGTCGCCGTAGTCCACGGTGCTCTCGCAGTTACTCGGTGACTTCGAAGTGCCTTCTTCCATGTCTCCCGATGCTGCCGCAGGCTGGAGACGGTTACAAGAGGGAACCGACCCTCATGTGCGTAACCGGCTCACCTTTTCCTTTCGCCTACCCGAGGAGTCCCCATGGGCACCCGTGCCTGGGCCCTGCTCTTCGTCCTCTGCGGAACGATCTTCCTGGAGGGCATCGACGTCGCCATGATGGCCGTCGCGATCCCGACGATCCGATCCGATCTCGGCCTGTCCACGGGCACCGCGGCCTGGGTGATGAGCGGTTACGTGCTCGGTTACGCGGGCTTCACCCTGCTCGGCGGACGGGCCGCCGACCTGCTCGGGCGGCGCCGGATGTTCCTGCTCTGGCTGACGGTCTTCCTGGTCTTCTCGGGCCTCGGCGGCTTCGCGACCGAGGGCTGGATGCTGGTCGTCGCCCGGTTCGTCACCGGTGTGTCGGCCGCGTTCATGACCCCGGCGGCGCTGTCGCTGATCACGACGTCGTACGAGGAGGGCCCGCAGCGCAACAAGGCCCTGCTGGTCTTCGCTGGGACGGCCGCCGGCGGCTTCTCGCTCGGCCTCGTCATCGGCGGCCTGCTCACCCAACTCGGCTGGCGCTGGGTGTTCTTCGCGCCGGTACTGCTGGCGGGCGCGCTGCTGGTGCCGGCGGTGCGGCTGATTCCGCGCCAGGAGACGCCGCAGCAAGACCCGGCGTCGATGACCCGCCGCCGCTTCGACCTGCCCGGCGCGCTCACCGCCGCCGGTGCGATGCTGCTGGCCGCCTACACCGTCGTACGACTGGAGCACGGTCCGCACGACTGGCCGCTGACCGCCGTGTCCGGTGCCGCCGCGCTGCTGCTGGCCGCTGCCTTCGTCGCCGTCGAGCGGCGTAGTCCGGATCCGCTGGTGCGGCTCGGCATCCTGCGCAGCGGGGCGCTCGTCCGGGCCGACCTGGGGGCGCTGTTGTTCGTCGGCGCCTTCTTCGGCTTCCAGTTCGTGGTGACGCTGTATCTGCAGGAGTTGCGGGGGTGGTCGTCGCTGCAGACCGCGATCGCCCTGGTGATTATGGGATGTGACATGGTACTGGCCCCGACGCTCACCCCGAAGCTGGTCGCCCGCTACGGCAACGCCCGCGTGATCGTCGCCGGCTTCGTGCTCGCGGTCGTCGCGTACGGGCTGTTCCTGCCGGTCGGCATGGACTGGTCGTATGCGGCGATGTTCCCGACGCTGATCATCGCGGGCACGGCGTTCGCGCTGGCGTACGGGCCGTTGACGATCGCGGCGACGGACGGGGTCGCCGAGGAGGAGCAGGGGCTGGCGGGCGGGCTGCTGAACACCGCGACGCAGTTCGGCTCGGCGATCGGGATCTCGGCGGTGACTGCGGTCTACGGCTTGGCGTCGACCGGGTCGGGGCCTGAGGCCACGCTGTCCGCGTTCCGTACGGCGCTCTGGGTGCCCGTCGTGATGGTGGTGCTGGGCCTGTTGATCTCGGCCCTGACCCTGCGCGCCGCCCGCCAGGCGTCGGCGGTGAGCAGCGTCAGCGCCAGCCAGACCAGCGCGAACCCGGCCCAGCGCTCGGGCGGCATGGCCTCGCGGAAGTAGGCGACGCCGAGCAGGAATTGGAATACGGGGGCCAGGTACTGCAGCAGGCCCAGCGTCGACAGGGGGACGCGGATCGCCGCCGCGCCGAAGCAGACCAGCGGCAGCGCGGTGACCACGCCGGTCGCGGCGAGCAGCGCCGCGTGCCCCGCGCCCTCGGTGGTGAACGTCGAGTCGCCCTGCGCGCTCAGCCACAGCAGATAGCCGAGGGCGGGCAGGAACTGGATCGCGGTCTCGGCGGTCAGCGACTCCAGGCCGCTGAGGTTGACCTTCTTCTTCACCAGGCCGTAGGTGGCGAAGGAGAAGGCGAGGATCAGGGAGATCCACGGCGGCTGCCCGTATCCGACGGTCAGGACGAGGACGGCGGCGAATCCGATGCCGACCGCCGCCCACTGCACGGGCCGCAGCCGTTCTTTCAGGAGCAGCACGCCCATCGCGATGGTGACCAGCGGGTTGATGAAGTATCCGAGGGAGGCCTCGACGACCCGGTCGTTGTTCACGGCCCAGATGTAGACGCCCCAGTTGACGGCGATGACGGCCGCGGCGACCGAGACGAGCGCGAGCCGTCGCGGCTGCCGCAGCAGCTCTCCGGCCCACTTCCAGCGTCGTACGACGAGAAGCACGGCGGCGACGACGACGAAGGACCACGCCATCCGATGGGCGAGGACCTCGGACGGACCGGCCGGCTTGAGCAGGGGGAAGTAGAGGGGAAACAGCCCCCACATCCCGTAGGCCGCGAAGCCGTTCAGCAGTCCTATGCGCCGCTCACTCTTCGGCTCCCCGGTCACCGGCTCCTCCTTCATGCGTCGCTCGCCCGCATGAAGGTAGCGCCGAACGCCCCCGCGTGTCATGCCCGTATCGGTATACGGTCATGACACGCGGGGGCGTCAGAGGCTCAGCCCTTGAGTGCGGTGGCGATCGCCTCGGACAGCGGGGTGGTCGGGCGGCCGGCCAGGCGGGACAGGTCGCCGTTGACGAAGGCCAGCTCGCCCTTCTCGATGGACAGGTCCACGCCGGCCAGGGTGGCGGCCAACGGCTCGGGCAGCCCGGCGCCGGTCAGGATCCCTATGAGAGCGTCGGCCGGGACGGGGCTGTACGCGATCTCCTTGCCGGTCTGCGCGCTCAGCTCGGCGGCGTACTCCGCGAAGCTCCAGGCCGCGTCGCCGCTCAGCTCGTACGTCTTGTTCTCGTGCCCCTCGCCGGTCAGCACTCCGACGGCGGCGGCCGCGTAGTCGGCGCGCGCGGCGGAGGCGACCTTGCCCTCGCCGGCGGCGGCGACGACCGCGTTGTGCTCCAGCACCGGGGCGAGGTTCTCGGTGTAGTTCTCGTGGTACCAGCCGTTGCGCAGCAGCGTGTAGGGCAGGCCGGAGGCGAGGAGTACGTCCTCGGTGGCGCGGTGGTCGTCGCCGAGCGCGGCGGTCAGGCTGCCGGGGGCGCTGGTGTAGGCGAGGAGCGCGACGCCGGCGGCCTTGGCGGCGTCGATGACGACCTGGTGCTGGCCGACGCGGCCCTTGTCGAACTCGTTGCCCGAGATGAGCAGCACCTTGTCGCCGGCCGCGAACAGGCCGTCGAACGTCTCCGGAGCGTTGTAGTCGGCGACCGCGATCTTCACGCCGCGGGCCGCGAAGTCGGCGGCCTTCTCCGGGGTGCGGACGACGGCGGTGATCTGATCGGCCGGGACCTTCTCCAGCAGCTGCTCGACGACGTGGCGGCCGAGGTGTCCGGTGGCTCCGGTGACAACGATGCTCATGATGAGGAACTCCTTGTGGGGTGCGTTGGCACTAACCCTAGGGCATGCACTAACTCATCGAAAGTACCCACTTTGAAGTAAGGTACTGGCATGGCAGTAACCGAATGGCACCCCGACGGCGCGACGATGTGCCCGTACCGCCTGGTCCTGGAGCACGTCACCAGCAAGTGGGGCGTCCTGGTCCTGATCCAGCTCCTCGACGGCCCGCACCGCTCCAGCGAGCTCCGCCGCGCGATCAGCCAGGTCCGCCAGGTCAGCGAGAAAATGCTGACGCAGACCCTGCAGACCCTTGAGCGCGACGGCATGGTCCACCGCGAGGCCCACCCGGTGATCCCCCCGCGCGTCGACTACTCCCTCACCGACCTCGGCCGCGAGGCCGCGGAACAGGTACGCGACCTCGCGCTGTGGACACAGCGGCGGATGGACGCGGTGCAGGAGGCGCGGGATGCGTATGACGCGGCGAAAAGGCAGGTCTGAGCAGGGATGATGCATACGGTCCTGGCCGGCTGACGCGCATGCGGGCGGCGCTCGAAGGGCACACATATGTCGGGGCGTTGGTCGACATGCGAGACACGTCCTTCGATGCGCCCCCTCTCCGCCTCCCGCGCTTGCTTGTGCCGCCGGGCACGCTGGGAAGGGGTGTCACGCCCACTGTGTGCCGACCCGCGCCCCACCCGTCGGTGCACGGACACCAGATCCAGAGGGATGTCTTGACATGGCCACACAGATACCGGTCGCGATAGGGCGAAGTATCGGTTCTGCAGTAGCTGCGGGGTTCGGCCTCTTACGGGAATCGCTCACCCGTGGGACCCGCCGCCGACGCCAGGAGGAAATCCTGCTGGACTTGCTCCGGCAGCTCGCGTTGATGACCGAGGAGGTTCATCGGGCGAACCTGATCCAGGAACACCGCATCACCATGGAGCAGATGAACCGGACCATCGACGATCCCTCCCTGGCTGACGCCCGCTCCACGCTGGCCGGGGTCTCCGAGGCCAGACGCCGACAGATGATCTTCGCCAACGGGCAGTACGCGTCGCTCCTGCTGGCCTATCGCGTCGGAACGTTCGAGTGGAGTGAACTCCTGGGCCACTTGAGGATTCTGTGCCGCAACGACATCTTCGCCGAGTACTGGGACCGCACGGCCGAGCATCGGCGAAGCCTGCCCGGCGACTCCCTGGAGCGGCGGCTGGGCAAGGTGATCGACGGGATGCTGGAGGAACTGGCCGATGATCCGGACCGGTGGTGGGTTGTCGGGCAGGTCGATGCGGTACCTGAGTGACAGGTTTCTGTACCGGCGACCCTTTTATTTCGCTCGCGGGTGTGAAACGTAGCCCGTGAGGGTGAAAGTGTGAATGCCGCGAGTTGCCTGACCCGGCCGCCTACGTTTTTACTGACCGGACGTCCTTACGTCCGGATCATGAGCCGGACGTCCTTACGTCCGAAGAGGCCTCCGAGTGTTCAGCGAAACCCGTGCCGTAACCGTCGTCCGTCGCCTCGGAGACTCCCCCCGCGCCAGGGGAAGCCACACCAACGAAACCTGCCCTGACCTCTTCGAACTGAGTGACGGCAACTTCGCGGTGATCGGCACGGAGGCCACCGCCGATCTCGACCCGCACCTTCCCCCGGATGCCGCCCGAGCCGACTACGAGCGCATCGTCGTGATCGACCGGGACACCCTGATCCGCGCCAAGAAAGACATCCCCGACGAGTAGTGCACCCGTGCGCCCCCTGTACGCCTCCCGCGCGGACTGGCGGCCGAACGCAGAACGCCGAGGGCCCAGGTGCTGTGTCGCACCCGGGCCCTTTATGCCGTACAGCTGTCAGCCGACTACGGTCCAGGTGTCGCCGCCGGCCAGCAGCGCAGCCAGGTCGCCCTTGCCGTTCTGTTCGATCGCTGCGTCGAGTTGGTCGGCCATCTGGGTGTCGTAGACGGGCCGGTCGACGGAGCGCAGGACGCCGATGGGGGTGTGGTGCAGGGTGTCCGGGTCGGCGAGGCGGGACAGGGCGAACGCCGTGGTCGGTGAGGTCGCGTGGGCGTCGTGGACCAGGACCTGCGCCTCGTTCTCCGGCGTGACGGGCACGACCTTCAGGTCGCCGGTCTGCTCGTCGCGTACGACGCCCTTCGAGCCGTCGGCGCCGAAGCGGATCGGCTGCCCGTGCTCCAGCCGGATCACCGCCTCCTCGGCCTGCTGCTTGTCCTTGATCGCGTCGAAGGCGCCGTCGTTGAAGATGTTGCAGTTCTGGTAGATCTCGATCAGTGCCGTGCCCGGGTGGGCGGCGGCCTGGCGCAGCACTTCGGTGAGGTGCTTACGGTCGGAGTCCACCGTCCGCGCCACGAAGGACGCCTCGGCGCCGATGGCCAGCGAGACCGGGTTGAAGGGCGCGTCCAGGGAGCCCATCGGCGTCGACTTCGTGATCTTGCCGACTTCCGATGTCGGGCTGTACTGGCCCTTCGTGAGGCCGTAGATCCGGTTGTTGAAGAGCAGGATCTTCAGGTTCACATTGCGGCGCAGGGCGTGGATGAGGTGGTTGCCGCCGATGGACAGCGCGTCGCCGTCACCGGTGACGACCCACACGCTCAGGTCGCGGCGGGAGGATGCCAGGCCGGTCGCGATGGCGGGCGCGCGGCCGTGGATGGAGTGCATGCCGTACGTGTTCATGTAGTACGGGAAGCGGGACGAGCAGCCGATGCCCGAGACGAAGACGATGTTCTCCTTGGCCAGGCCCAGCTCCGGCATGAAGCCCTGAACGGCCGCGAGGATCGCGTAGTCACCGCAGCCGGGGCACCAGCGCACTTCCTGGTCGGACTTGAAGTCCTTCATGGACTGGCGGGCCTCGGCCTTGGGAACGAGCGAAAGCGACTCGATCGTGCCCGTGCCTTCCGTGGACGTCTCAGCCATCGAGGGCCTCCTTGAGAGCCGTGGCGAGCTGTTCGGCCTTGAACGGCATGCCGTTGACCTGGTTGTAGCTGTGCGCGTCGACCAGGTACTTCGCCCGGATCAGCGTGGCGAGCTGACCGAGGTTCATCTCGGGCACTACCACCTTCTCGTAACGCTCCAGCACCGCGCCGAGATTCCGCGGGAAGGGGTTGAGGTGCCGCAGATGGGCCTGTGCGATGGCCTCCCCGGCCCGGCGCAGCCGCCGTACCGCCGCCGTGATCGGCCCGTACGTCGAGCCCCAGCCCAGGACCAGCGTCCGCGCGCCGTCCGGGTCGTCGACCTCCAGCTCCGGCACGTCGATGCCGTCGATCTTCGCCTGCCGGGTGCGGACCATGAAGTCGTGGTTGGCGGGGTCGTAGGAGATGTTGCCCGAGCCGTCCTGCTTCTCGATGCCGCCGATGCGGTGCTCCAGGCCCGGCGTGCCCGGGATCGCCCAGGGGCGGGCGAGGGTCTGCGGGTCGCGCTTGTACGGCCAGAAGACGTCGCTGCCGTCCTCCAGGGTGTGGTTCGGGCCCTGCGCGAACTGCACCCGCAGGTCCGGGAGGTCGTCGATGTCGGGGATGCGCCAGGGCTCCGAGCCGTTGGCCAGGTAGCCGTCGGACAGCAGCATCACCGGGGTGCGGTACGTCAGCGCGATACGGGCCGCCTCCAGCGCCGCGTCGAAGCAGTCGGCCGGCGTCTGCGGGGCGATGATCGGGACCGGGGCCTCGCCGTTGCGGCCGAACATGGCCTGGAGGAGGTCCGCCTGCTCGGTCTTGGTCGGCAGGCCGGTGGACGGCCCGCCGCGCTGGATGTCGATCACCAGCAGCGGCAGCTCCAGGGAGACCGCGAGCCCGATGGTCTCCGACTTCAGCGCCACACCGGGACCGGACGTGGTGGTGACGGCCAGCGAGCCGCCGAAGGCCGCGCCCAGGGCGGCGCCGATGCCGGCGATCTCGTCCTCGGCCTGGAAGGTCCGTACACCGAAGTTCTTGTGCTTGCTCAGCTCGTGCAGGATGTCCGAGGCCGGGGTGATCGGGTACGAGCCCAGGAACAGCGGCAGGTCCGCCTGGCGGGACGCGGCGACCAGTCCGTAGGACAGGGCCAGGTTCCCGGAGATGTTGCGGTAGGTGCCGACCGGGAAGGCCTTCGCGGCCGGGGCCACCTCGTAGGAGACGGCGAAGTCCTCGGTCGTCTCGCCGAAGTTCCAGCCCGCGCGGAACGCGGCGATGTTGGCGGCCGCGATATCGGGCTTCTTGGCGAATTTGGCGGTCAGGAACTTCTCGGTGCCCTCGGTGGGCCGGTGGTACATCCAGCTCAGCAGGCCCAGCGCGAACATGTTCTTGCTGCGCTCGGCCTCCTTGCGGGTGAGGTCGAACTCCTTGAGCGCCTCGACGGTGAGCGTGGTCAGGGGCACCTCGTGGAGGCTGTATCCGTCGAGCGAGCCGTCCTCCAGCGGGCTCGCCTCATAGCCGACCTTCTGCATCGCCCGCTTGGTGAACTCGTCCGTGTTGACGATGATCTCCGCGCCGCGCGGCACATCGGCGATGTTCGCCTTCAGGGCGGCCGGGTTCATCGCGACCAGCACGTTCGGCGCGTCGCCCGGGGTCAGGATGTCGTGGTCGGCGAAATGCAGCTGGAAAGACGAAACGCCCGGCAGGGTTCCTGCGGGCGCGCGGATCTCGGCGGGGAAGTTCGGCAGCGTCGACAGATCGTTGCCGAAGGACGCCGTCTCCGAGGTGAAGCGATCTCCGGTGAGCTGCATACCGTCACCCGAGTCCCCCGCGAACCGAATGATCACTCTGTCCAGCCGGCGGACGTCCTTCTCTCCTGCCGGTTTGCGCTGCTCTCCCACGACGGCTTCGTCGGCCTGCTCCGCTGGGCTGCTGACCTGGCTGGTCACTGAACTGGACCTCCCTCGAGGCGGCTGTCTGGGAACGGCCTTCCCGCAGGCCCTCCCAGGATCAACCCTACGTCCGTAAGGGGCGCCCTCCCGCGGCCATTCGCATGATGGACACCGCTTTGAGACGGTTCGCCGCCCTGACTTGTCATGATTTCCCGCCCCCGGCGCTTCCCTCAAAGACGCTTCCCGTGCAGGTTTCGGTTCTAGCCTCGTTCTTTGATCTCGCGCCACGCTTGTGTCCCGCTTGCCGGGCCCTTTTCTCGCCCCGATTTCCTCGCCCTCGATTGACTGACACGGTGTCAGGCCCTCAGGAGTTCAAGTACGTCAGAACTGCGAGTACCCGCCGATGGTCCCCGTCGCTCTGGGACAGGCCTAGCTTCAGGAAGATATTGCTGACGTGCTTCTCGACGGCGCCGTCGCTCACCACGAGCTGCCGGGCGATCGCGGAGTTGGTCCGCCCCTCGGCCATCAGGCCCAGGACCTCCCGCTCCCGTGGGGTGAGTCGCGCGAGCACGTCCTGCTTACGGGAGCGGCCGAGCAGCTGCGCGACGACCTCCGGGTCCAGGGCGGTGCCGCCCCCGGCCACCCGGACCACCGCGTCCACGAATTCACGCACCTCGGCTACCCGGTCCTTGAGCAGATACCCGACCCCGCGGCTGGAACCTGCCAGCAGTTCGGTGGCGTACCGCTCCTCCACATACTGTGACAACACGAGCACGCCCAGTCCGGGATGCGCCTTGCGCAGCTGCACGGCCGCGCGAACGCCTTCGTCGGTGTGGGTCGGCGGCATCCGTACGTCGGCCACGACCACGTCGGGCAGCGATCCGGCCGCGTCCAGCTCGCCGATGGTCTTGATCAGCGCGTCCCCGTCACCCACCCCGGCCACGACATCATGGCCCCGGTCGGTCAACAGCCGAGTCAGCCCCTCCCGGAGCAGCACCGAATCCTCGGCGATGACCACACGCACCCTGTCCTCCACGATCCTCGGCCCCCCACAGCCCAACAGCGCCCACCAAGACCCCCAGCATTCCAGCATTCGGTCCGGACTGCGCCCGGGCTGCGGAAATGGGGGAGGGAATGGCGGGTCGGCGGGGGGAGGGGGCAACGTTTCGGCCGCCCGCGGCTGCGGACGGCCCGTTGTAGCCCGTTGCACGTATCCGGTTGCCGTGCGGCGAGGGGCGGCGCCTAGCCAGCAGGCGGGTGGCGTCTCGTCAGGCTGCGGGTCGCCGTCCCGTCAAGCTGCGGGCAGTCGTGCCGCCTGGGGCGGCACGGGTGGGCGCAGGCGGCACCCCGTCAGCGCCGGGCTGCGCGACTCACCCCACCCCGGCCACGACGGCGCGGCGGCCGCGCGACCCGCCCCCGCCCACGTCACCCGCTCACACCCGCTCACTCCGCCACGGCAACTCCGCAGTCACCCGCGTAGGCCCCCCCACCGGCGAATCCACCACCAGAATCCCGTCCACCGCGTCCAGCCGCTCGGCCAGCCCCGCCAGCCCCGACCCACCGGAGGTGTCCGCGCCCCCCACCCCGTTGTCCACGACCTGCAGCATCAGCCGGTGATCCACCCGCCACACATCCACCGCCGCCCACGTGGCCCGCGAATGCTTGCTGATGTTCTGCAGCAGCTCCGACACCGTGAAGTACGCGATCCCCTCGATCGCCGGCGCCGGCCGCTCCACCAGATCGACCTCCACCTGCACCGGCACCGTGCACCGTGACGCCACCGCCGACAGCGCCGCATCCAGCCCCCGGTCCGTCAGCACCGCCGGATGAATCCCCCGCGCCAGATCCCGCAGCTCCTGCAACGCCGTCTTCACCTCACCGTGCGCCTCGTCCACCATCCGCGCCGCGGCCTCCGGATCCTCCGTCAGCTTCTCCTTCGCCAGCCCCAGATCCATCGCCAACGCCACCAGCCGCGCCTGCGCCCCGTCGTGCAGATCCCGCTCGATCCGCCGCAGGTCGGCCGCCGCGGTGTCGACCACGACCCCCCGGTCCGACTCCAGTTCCACGACCCGCGTGGCCAGCCGCGACGGCCCGAGCAGCCCGTGCACCAGCATC
Organism: Streptomyces sp. NPDC050211; assembly: GCF_040656035.1. Taxonomy (NCBI): domain Bacteria; kingdom Bacillati; phylum Actinomycetota; class Actinomycetes; order Kitasatosporales; family Streptomycetaceae; genus Streptomyces; species Streptomyces sp. NPDC050211. Next base: position 228,462 of record NZ_JBFALC010000002.1, on the reverse strand, counting down.
CGGTCCACCGTGGTCAGCGCCCGCACGATCCACGGCGTGGCCAGCGTGAACAACAGCCCCACCAGCGCCGTGACGGTGATCTCGAAGGGGTTGTCGAGGTAGACGTGGTGGGTCTCGTCGCCGTACAGCTGCAGGCCGTCCTGACCGCCGTACATCGGGAAGAGCCAGAACCACAGCGGATACGTCAGCAGCGACCAGCCGATCGACCAGGCGGTCACGGAGACGACGAAGGAGAACACCGCCCAGGGCAGGTGCAGCACCGCGTACAGCAGCGCCCGCCACGACGAGCCGCTCTTGAGTACGGCCCCCATCCAGGCCATCGCGCCGGGCTTCCGCATCCGCAGCGGCTCGGGCGCCGCCACCTCGAGCCCCAGCAGCCCCCGCGCCCGCGCCCGCTCCAGCGACCCGAACAACCGGCACCCGGCGAGCCCCGCCGCCAGCACCGGAATCCCGAGGAAGGTGACCAGCAGGCCCGCGCCCAGCGACACCATCGTCACGGCGTAGATGTAGAGCAGGATGCTGATCGGCAGGCTGAGCAGCACATACGTGAACTCGCGCCAGCTGCGCGCCTCGAACGGCGCCCGCAGCCCCGCAGGCAGCCGGTGCCGCCTGGTCTCGGTGGCGTATCCCGTGGGGTGTCCGGTGGGGTATCCGAGCCCGCTGTCGCGCTGGTCGTAGCCCTGTCCGTACTCCGTGGCCATCGGCGTCGTCCGTTCTACTCGGCCTGCTCGTCCTGGTCGTACCGCGGCTGTGCCGTCGTACTCCCACACTGCTCTGCCGCAGTTCCGCGGACCATGGAGTCCGTCGGCCTCTTGAACGGGGGGTTTTCCCTACCTCTGGCCGCCCGCGTCAGGCGCGCGGTCCCGCCACGGCAGCTCGGCCGTCACCGTCGTCGGGCCGCCGGCCGGCGAGTCGACGACGAACAGGCCGTCTACGGCGTCCAGCCGCTCGGCAAGACCGCTCATGCCGGTCCCCCCGTCGAGCTGCGCACCGCCGCGCCCGTCATCCCACACCTGGATCAGCAGCCGGTTCTCCACCCGCCACACATCGACCGACGCGGTCCGCGCCCCGCTGTGCTTGCTGATGTTCTGCAGCAGCTCGGAGACGGTGAAGTAGGCGATGCCCTCGATCGCCGCGGCCGGCCTGGCGTCCAGGTCGGCCGTCACCTTCACGGGCACGGTGCAGCGTGAGGCGACGGAGGAGAGCGCCGCGTCCAGGCCACGGTCGGTGAGGACCGCGGGGTGGATCCCGCGCGCGAGGTCCCGCAGCTCCTGCAGCGCCAGCTTCACCTCGCCGTGCGCCTCCGCGATCATCCCCGCCGCGTAGTCCGGGTCCTCCAGAAGCTTCTCCTTGGCCAGACCCAGCCCCATGGCCAGATTGACCAGCCGCGCCTGCGCCCCGTCGTGCAGGTCGCGCTCGATGCGCCGGAGGTCGGCGGCGGCCGTGTCGACCACGACCCCCCGGTCCGACTCCAGCTCGGCGATACGGCGCTCCAGCTCGTCCGAGGGCGACAGCAGCCCGCGCACCATCGCCCGGTCCGCGTTGGTCAGCCCCCGCGCGATGAACGGCAGCACCGGCCACAGCACGAACAGCGAGGCCAGCGTGATGGTGAAGGTGAGGATGCCCCAGGGCAGCCGGATGAAGTCGTACAGAACCGTGCGCCAGCCCACCGGGTCCTTCAGTGCCATCCACAGCTGCGCGAAGAAGCCGTTCTTGCGGCTGCGCAACGGCAGCGGGCTCGGCTCGTCGATCCGTACGCCGAGCAGGGCCCTGGCCCGCTTCCGTTCCAGTTTGCCCAGCTGTCGCGCGCCCATCAGCCCGAACGCGAGCACCGGCAGGCCGATCACCGTGACGGTCAGCCCGGCACCGAGCCACAGCACGGTGACGACGTAGACGAACCCGAACAGCGCGACCGGAAGGTTCAGCAGAAGGTGCGCGATCTCCTTCCAGGTCTGCGAGTGAAAGGCGAAGTGGGCCGGCGGAAGGCGCTCGGCGTCCGGGGCCGTGGCGGCGTGGCGTGGCATGCCGGTGTCGGGTGTGCGTACGGTCATATGGGCTAGCGTGCCGCGCGGACGTCCGCCGCGCCATGAGGTGGGCCGCCGGGATACACGGGGGAAAACCCCACCCCTGTAGACCAAGGCGTGAAGGCCTGCTTACCGTCGCTTTATCAGGGCCTAGACTCCCGTGCGTACAGATCGTCGAACGCAGGGTTCACGTGGGTCACGAGGTCAGGGAGTGAGGACGGACGTGCGCGATTCGACCGTCGTCGTCGCGGCGGACTACTTCCAGTCGTACTCGGTCGTGGGGCTGCTCGCCGTCATCGGCGTGCTGTTCGTCGCCGTCGCCTTCGGCGCCGGCCGGCTGCTGCGGCCTGTGGTCCCCACCCCCGAGAAGCTCCTGACGTACGAGTGCGGTGTCGACCCCGTCGGCGAGGGCTGGGCCCACACCCAGGTCCGCTACTACGTCTACGCCTTCCTCTACGTCATCTTCGCCGTCGACTCGATCTTCCTGTTCCCGTGGGCGACGGTCTTCGCCGCGCCCGGCTACGGCGCGACGACGCTGGTGGAGATGTTCCTGTTCCTCGGCTTCCTGGCCGTGGGCCTGCTGTACGCCTACAAGAAGGGAGTCCTGGCATGGACGTGACTCCTTCTTCCGAGCCGGTTGTGCGGCCTGCTGAGCCGGTTGTGCGGCCTTCCGAGCCTGTTCTGCTGCCGGAGCCGAAACGGCTGGGCGCGCTCGCCCGTCTTGCCCCCGAGCCGATGAAGGTCGTCCTGAACTGGGGCCGCCGCTACTCGCTCTGGGTCTTCAACTTCGGCCTCGCCTGCTGCGCGATCGAGTTCATCGCCGCGTCGATGGCCCGCCACGACTTCATCCGGCTGGGTGTCATCCCGTTCGCACCCGGTCCGCGCCAGGCCGACCTGATGGTCGTCTCCGGCACGGTCACCGACAAGATGGCCCCTGCCGTGAAGCGCCTGTACGAGCAGATGCCCGAGCCCAAGTACGTCATCTCCTTCGGCGCGTGCAGCAACTGCGGCGGCCCGTACTGGGACTCGTACTCCGTCACCAAGGGCGTCGACCAGATCATCCCCGTGGATGTGTATGTGCCGGGCTGCCCGCCCAGGCCCGAGGCCCTGCTCCAGGGGATCATCAAGCTCCAGGAGAAGATCTCTCGGGAGTCGCTGGGGGAGCGGTACGGAACACCTGCGGGGCGTCCGTCGGCGGCGGCGCTGCAGAGCGGGTTGGTGCAGCCGCCGGGGGTGGCGGCGACGGGTGGCGGTAGCGGGGCGGATAGCAGTAGCGCGAAGGACGGCGATACGGCGAAGGACGGCCGTGCTGCGAGGGACGGCGATACGGGGGAGGCCCCATGACCGGCGCCGTCGGCTGGCTGCCCGCCCCCGCCGAGGAACTCTTCGGCGCGGAGGCCACGGCCGAGGAGTCGTACGAGGTCCTGACGGTCGACGTACCGGCGTCGGCCTGGACCACGGCACTCCGGACCGCCCGCGACGAGCTGGGCTGCACCTACTTCGACTGGCTCAGCGCGGTCGACGAACCCGGCACGGGCTTCCGCATCGCGGCCCACGTCGCCGCCCTCTCGCCGGTACGACGCCTGCTGCTCCGTACGACGGTCCCGCACGAGGCCCCTGCCCTGCCCACCGCCATCGACGTGTACGCGGGCGCGGCCTGGCACGAACGCGAGACCCACGAAATGTTCGGCGTCCACTTCGAGGGCCACCCCGCACTGGACCACCTCCTCCTGCCCGAGACCTTCGAGGGCCACCCCCTCCGCAAGGACTTCGTCCTCGCCTCCCGCGTCGTCAAGGCCTGGCCGGGCGCGAAGGAACCGGGCGAGTCCGAGCACGGCGGCCCCAAGCGCCGCCAGATGCTGCCCCCGGGCGTCCCCGACCCCAACGAATGGGGCCCCCAGAAAGGCCAACTCCCGCCCGCCCCGGCCCGCCCCGCACGGGGTGCGGCAGCACGCGGCACGGGCGAACGTCCTGCGCGGGCCGCACGTGCGGGTGCGGGTGCGGCTGCTGGCGCGGGCGACCGCCCCGTACGTCGTAGCCGTACGGCGTCGGAGGGCTCGGCGAGCCAGGCGGCGACGCCGGAGAGCGGTACAGCTTCGGGGGAGGGCACGCCTCCGACGGAGGGCACGCCTTCGGCTCCGCCGGCTGCCTCGGCTCCTCCGGCCCGGCCGCGTCGCTCGCGGAGCGTGGGCGAGGGCTCGGCCTCGCAGCGGACGGAGGCAGCGACGCCGGAGGGTGCTGCGGCAGAGGGTCAGGCGCCGGAGGGTGCGGCGGACTCAGCCTCCGCCACGCCGCCCGCGGCTCCCCGCAGCGCGGACGCCCCCTGGCACCACGCCCGCCCCGCGTTCAACGAACCTGAGCCGGAGGGGGCGGAACCGGCCGGGGAGGCGGCCCCGAAGTCCGGGGACGAGGACGCGGACGCCACCCCGGAAACCCCGCGCCCCGACCCGTCAACTTCCGAGTCCCCGACCCCCGAAGACCCCGCAGGAGGCCCGCAGTGAACGACGCGCTCGACGTCACCCTGCGACTCCTGATCGTGTTCGTCGTCTTCCTCACCTTCCCTCTGATCATCGGTCAGACGGAGCACAAGGTCATGGCCCATATGCAGGGCCGCCTCGGCCCCATGTACGCCGGTGGCTTCCACGGCTGGGCCCAACTCGTCGCGGACGGCGTGAAGTTCGCGCAGAAGGAAGACGTGGTCCCGGCGGGCGCGGACCGCCGTATCTTCCAGCTCGCCCCTGCCGTGGCCCTCCTCCCGTACCTCCTGGTCCTCCTCGCCATCCCCATCGGCCCGGGCGAGGGCGCGGTCGGCGAGGTCATCGACGCGGGCATCTTCTTCGTCCTCGCGGTGATGGGCGTGGGCGTCCTCGGCTCGCTCATGGCCGGCTGGGCCTCCGCCAACAAGTTCTCCCTCCTCGGCGGCCTGCGCACCGCCGCCCAACTCCTCGCCTACGAACTCCCGATGCTGCTCACCGCCGCCTCCGTGGCGATGGCGGCCGGCACGGTCTCCCTCCCCGGCATCGTCGACGCCTTCGAGTGGTGGTGGCTGCCCTGGCAGATCGTCGGCGCGATCGTGTTCTTCGTGGCGGGGCTGGCCGAACTGCAGCGCCCCCCGTTCGACATGCCGGTCGCCGACTCGGAGATCATCTTCGGCGCGTACACCGAGTACACCGGCCTGCGCTTCGCCCTGTTCCTCCTCGCCGAGTACGCCGGAATCGTCGTCCTGTGCGGCCTCACCACCGTCCTCTTCCTGGGCGGCTGGCACGGCCCCTGGGGCGCCGACGGCCTCGGCTGGGTCTGGACCCTGCTCAAGACGGCCGTCCTCGCCTTCATCGTGATCTGGCTCCGCGTGACCTACCCCCGCCTGCGCGAGGACCAGCTCCAGAAGCTCGCCTGGACCCTCCTCGTTCCCCTCTCCCTCGCCCAGATCGCCCTCACCGGCATCGTGAAGGTGGTGATCCAGTAACCATGGCCCCCATTCCCGGGTCCGGCCTCGCCAAGGGCCTGGCCGTCACCCTCCGCACGATGACCAGGAAGTCCGTCACCGACCAGTACCCGGACGCCCAGCCCGACCTGCCGCCCCGCACCCGTGGCGTCATCGGCCTGTTCGAGGAGAACTGCACGGTCTGCATGCTGTGCGCCCGCGAGTGCCCGGACTGGTGCATCTACATCGACTCCCACAAGGAGACGGTGCCGCCCGCGGCCCCCGGCGGTCGCGAACGCAGCCGCAACGTCCTGGACCGCTTCGCCATCGACTTCGCCCTGTGCATGTACTGCGGCATCTGCATCGAGGTCTGTCCTTTCGACGCCCTGTTCTGGTCCCCGGAGTTCGAGTACGCCGAGACCGACATCCGCGAACTCACCCACGAACGCGACAAGCTCCGCGAGTGGATGTGGACGGTCCCCGCCCCACCCGCCCTCGACCCCGCCGCCGAGGAACCCAAGGAAATCGCCGCGGCCCGCAAAACCGCCGAGAAACTGGCAGCCGCACAGGCCGAGCCGCACCCGACACCTGAGGGCGACCCCGGCACCGCGCAGCCATCCGGGCCCACAACGACCCCCACGCCTGAGAGCGGGCCCGGCACCACCCCACAGGCGAAGCCGTCCGATCCGCAGGCCAAGCCCGCCGATCCCCAGGCCAAGCCCTCCGACCCGCAGGGAGGCGAGTCGTGATCCTTGCCTCGGTCGCCGCGTCGGTGCACACCACGACCACCGTCGCCGCCGACACGCACGGCTTTCTCTCCCCGACCGGCGTCGAGATCGCCTTCCTCCTCGTCGGCCTGGTCACCTTCGGCGCCGCCCTGGTAACCGTCACCACCCGGCAACTGGTGCATGCCGCCCTGTGGCTGGTAGTGACTCTCGGCGGCCTCGCCGTCGAATACCTCCTGCTCACCGCCGAGTTCATCGCCTGGGTCCAGGTCCTCATCTACGTCGGCTCCGTCGTCGTCCTCCTTCTGTTCGGTCTGATGCTCACCCGGGCCCCCATCGGCCGCTCCCCGGACGCCGATTCCGGCAACCGCTGGGCCGCCCTCACCGTCGCCGTCGCCGCGGCGGCCGCCCTGGTCTGGGTCGTCGTCGATGCCTTCCGCACGACCTGGATCGAGCTGGACGGCCCGGCCGCCGGCTCCACCGAGGCCACCGGAGCGAGCCTCTTCCAGAACTGGGTCCTCCCCTTCGAGGCCCTCTCCGTCCTCCTCCTCGCCGCCCTGGTCGGCGCGATCGTCCTCTCCCGCAAGACAAAGGCGGACGCGGCTACCGGCCCGAACACCCCGAGCGCCAAGGGAGCCGGCCCAGACAAGGGGACCGACGCGAGCAAGGGGACCGCCCCGAGCAAGGGTGCTAACCCAAGCAAGGGGACCGGCAACAGCGCGGGAGCCCCCAGCGGCACAGGAGCCGGCAACGCAGACGGCTCCGACAAGGAAGGTGTCCGCTGATGCACCTCGCCTACCCCGCCGTACTCTCCGCCCTCCTCTTCTGCACCGGCCTGTACGGCGTCCTCGCCCGGCGCAACGCGATCCTGGTCCTGATGTCCGTCGAGCTGATGCTCAACGCCGTCAACCTCAACCTCGTCGCCTTCGACGTCTGGCTCAGCAGGACCGCCGAGGAGACCCTGCACTCCGGCCAGGCGCTGACCCTGTTCATCATCGCCATCGCCGCCGCCGAGATCGGCATCGGCCTGGCGATCGTCCTCGCCGTCCACCGCAACCGCGGCACCGCGGACATCGACAAGCTCCGCGACACCGCCGAGGGCCACGAGCCCGAGAGCCCCGAGACCGACGGCCCGGCAGCCGGCGCGGCCGAGAAGGCTGAGGCCACCGCGTGACCACGACCACCCTCGCCGTCCTCGTCCCCCTTCTCCCGTTCCTGGGCGCGGCCGCCGGCTTGCTCCTGGGCCGTAGCGCTCCCGGCTTCGTCCGCCCGCTCGCTGTCCTGCCGGTCCTCACCTCCCTTGTCGTGGCTGTACTGGTCGCCGTTCGCCAGGGCGGTGACGAGGCCGTGAGCGCGGCCACCGAACTGACCCCCACGGGCTCGATCCCGATCGAACTCGCCCTGCACATCGACGGCTTCGCCGCCCTCGTCGCCGTACTGGTCGCCTTCGTCGCCTCCTGCGTGCAGATCTATTCGATGGGCTACCTGCGCGACGACCCGCGCTACCCCTCGTACGCCGCCCTCGTCTCCCTCTTCACCTCCGCGATGCTCCTCGTCGTCTACTCCGGCGACCTGATGGTGCTGCTGGTCGGCTGGGAGATCATGGGCATCTGCTCCTACTTCCTGGTCGGTCACTACTGGGAGACCCCGGAGGCCCGCGCCGCCTCCCTCAAGGCCTTCCTGGTGACCAAGCTCGGTGACGTCCCCTTCCTGATCGGCCTGTTCGCGCTGGCCACCGACGCCGGGTCCTTCCGGATCACCAAGGTTCTCGGTGCCGTGTCGACCGGCGCGCTCGACCATCCGACCCTGATCGCCCTGCTGCTCCTCGCCGGCGTCGCGGGCAAGTCGGCGCAGTTCCCGCTGCACACGTGGCTCCCCGACGCGATGGCCGGCCCGACGCCCGTCTCCGCGCTGATCCACGCCGCGACGATGGTCGCCGCCGGTGTCTACTTCATCGCCCGTCTCCTCCCTGTCTTCGAGGCCTCGCAGGCCGCGATGGTCGTTCTCGCCGTCATGGCCGCGGTCACGATGGCCGGCTCGGCGCTGGCCGCGCTCGCCCAGGACGACATCAAGCGCGTCCTCGCCTACTCGACGATCGGCCAGCTCGGCTACATGACCGGCGCCCTCGCCGTCGGCGACCGCGGAGCCGCCGTCTTCCACCTCCTCACGCACGGCGCCTTCAAGGCGCTGCTGTTCCTCGCGGCCGGCGTGATCATCCACGCCGCCGGCACCAACTCGCTGGCCGCCATGTCCCGGATGCGCGACCTGCGCGACCGCGTCCCGGACGCCTACTGGACGATGACCGTGGCCCTCCTCGCGCTCGCCGCGATCCCGCCCTTCAGCGGCTTCTTCTCCAAGGAGTCCGTCCTCGGCGCCGCTGAGCACATCACCACCGGCCACGCCGAGGGCGTCCCCGTCGCCGTGGGCTGGATCATCCTCGTCGCAGGCCTGCTCACAGCCCTGCTCACCGCCGCCTACGCGATGCGCCTGTGGCTGCTCGCCTTCCGCGGCCGGGGAGCCGAGGCCCCGGACCACGGCAGGCAGCCCCTCACCATGACCGTGGTGCTCTGGGTGCTCGCCGCGCCGTCACTCGCCATCGGCGGGCTGGCCTACCAGTCGCTGCCCGGCTGGTTCGACGGCGACGAGCTGACCCCGACCCTCACCACGTCCATCCTCGGCACGGGCCTCGCCGTCGTCGGCGGACTCGTCACCTACGGAGCCTGGCAGCGCACCACCGCACTGGCGGCCCGCACACCGATCGGCGCGGTCGCGGCCCACCCCGAAGGCGACGCAGCACTGGTCGAGGCCGAGGCCATCGCAAGCCACGCGCCCGCCTACGGAGACGTGGCCTACGCGCCCGACCCGGCCGACCCGGGCCGCTTCCTGCTCGGCCCGATCCACCGTCACGCGGCCGTCGGCTTCCACCTCGACGCCGTGTATTCGGCACTCTTCGTCCGCCCGGTCCGGGCCGGAGCCACCCTCGTCCGGTTCCTGGACCGCGAGGTCGTCGAGACCTACGTACGCGGCGCGGGCACCCTGCCCCGCTGGCTCGGTGCCGCCGTACGACGCGCCCAGACCGGCAATGTGCAGACCTATGTGAGCGCGCTGCTCGCCGGCACCGTCGTCCTCGCGGTCGCCGCCGTCCTCGTCGCCACGGGAGCGTGAGCAGGCGTGATCGATATCAACGAGTCCGTGATGCAGTTCCTTCTGGCATTCGTCGTCGTCGGCCCGCTCCTCGGCGCGGCCGCCGCTCTCCTGCCGGCCCCGCCCGGGCTGAAGGGAAAGTCACCCGAGCAGGCCGTGCTGCGGCACGGCGTCACCGTGACCGGCGCGGTCCTCATCGCCGCGATCGTCCTCACGCTGGGCTTCGACCACGACCAGCCGTCGAAGATGCAGGCCAGCACGGACATCAGCTGGATCCCCGCACTCGACGTACGGATCCACCTCGGCATCGACGGCATTTCCCTCCCCCTTCTGGTCCTGACCGCGCTGCTGACCTTCCTCTGCGCGCTCTACTCCTACTTCAAGATGCCTGCGGGCCCGACCCCGAAGGCCTTCGTCGCACTGCTGCTCGTCCTCGAGTCCGGCACCCTCGCGACCTTCGCCGTCCTCGATCTGCTGCTGTTCTTCCTCGCGTTCGAGATGGTGCTCATCCCGATGTACTTCCTCATCGCCCGCTGGGGCGGCGAGGGCCGGACCCAGGCGGCCTGGCGGTTCATCCTCTACACGCTGCTCGGATCCGTGGTCATGCTGCTCGGCCTGCTCCTGATCGGAATCAACGCGGGCACATTCGACATGGTGGCACTCGCCACTGACAACGGCCGGTCGCTGACCACATCCGTGCAGGTCATCGCCGTTTTGTCGATCGGGATCGGGCTTGCGGTCAAGACGCCGATGTGGCCGCTGCACAGCTGGCTGCCGGACGCCCACACCGCGGCGCCGACCGTCGGTTCGGTCCTACTGGCAGGCGTCCTGCTGAAGATGGGTACGTACGGGTTCGTCCGAATCCTGCTGCCCATCACGCCCGACGGCTTCCGCACCTTCGCGCCGTACCTCGCCGCGTTCGCCGTCGTCGGGATCATCTACGGATCCCTGGCCTGCCTCGCCCTCGCCAAGCGGGGCGCGAAGGGCGATCTGAAGCGCCTCATCGCCTATTCCTCCGTCGGACACATGGGCTTCGTCCTGCTCGGCATCGCGACGATGACCCCGACCGGCGTGAACGGCGCCCTGTTCGCCAACATCGCCCACGGCCTCATCACCGGCCTCCTCTTCTTCCTGGTCGGCGCGCTGAAGGACCGCACGGGCACGACCGACCTCGACACCCTCGCCGACAAGACCGGCGCGGCCCTCTACGCCAAGACACCCCGCCTCGGCGGTCTGCTCGCCTTCGCCGCGGTCGCCTCGCTCGGGCTGCCGGGCCTCGCCGGATTCTGGGGCGAGATGCTGGCGCTGTTCGGCGCGTTCGACCCCGCCGACGAACTCAGCCGCCCGGCGTTCCTGGCCTTCATGTCGATCGCTGCGTTCGGCACGCTGCTGACGGCCGCGTACCTGCTCGTCGTGGTCCGCCGCGTCTGCATGGGCGTCGTCCCGCACGAGGCACCGAAGCTCGCCGACGTCCAGAGCTACGAGTTCGCGGCCTGGACCCCGCTCGTCGCCCTGACCGTCATCGCCGGGCTGTGGCCGAAGGCACTCCTCGGCCTGACCGACCCGGCCGTGCAGCAGCTCCTCGCAGGAGGCACCCGATGAGCGCCCTGGCCCAGCCACTGGCCGAGTCCCTCGTCCAGTCCGTCGACTGGCTCGCCATCGCGCCGCCCACCGTCGCGGCAGTCGTCGGCCTCGTCGTCCTCGTGGCCGACCTGTTCCTCGCCGATGCCCGGAAGTCACTGCTCGGCTGGGTGTCGGTCGCGGGCCTCGCCGCCTCGGCCGCCCTGCTGCTGCCCCTCCTGGACGGCGACCGCAGCACCTTCTGCCTGACCGGCGCCCCGGACATCTGCAGCTATACGGCCGACCGCTTCACCCTCGTCATCCAGTTCCTGGTCCTCGGCGGCGCCCTCCTGGCCGCCCTGCTGTCGGTGACAGCCCTCAAGGACGCCAACAAGGGACTCCCCGAAGGGGAGTTCTGGTTCCTGCTGCTGTCCTCCGCGGCCGGTGCCGCCCTCCTGCCCGCCTCCCGCGACCTGGCGACCCTCATCGTCGCCCTGGAAGTCGCCTCCCTGCCCGCCTTCGCCCTCGTCGGCCTCCGCCACGGCGACCGGAAGTCCTCCGAGGCGGCGCTGAAGTTCTTCCTGTCCTCGGTGACCGCGACCGCGGTCAGCCTCATGGGCATCAGCTTCGTGTACGCCTCCACCGGCACCCTCTACCTCACCCAGATCGCCGACCGGATCCAGGACGTCGACGGACAGCTCGACACCCTCGCCCAGACCGGCGTCGTCCTCACCCTCGTCGGCTTCGCCTTCAAGACGGCCGCCGTGCCCTTCCACTTCTGGGTGCCCGACACCTACATCGGAGCGCCGCTGCCGGTCGCCGCCTATCTGTCGGTCGTCGGCAAGGCGGTCGGCTTCTCCGGCCTGATCCTCGTCACGGTCATCGCGCTGCCGTCGTACGCCGACGTCTGGGGCCCGGCACTCGCCGCGCTGGCCGCCCTGACCATGACCGTCGGCAACGTCGGCGCCCTGCGCCAGCAGGCCACGCGCGCGTACAGCGCCGTACGACTGCTCGCCTGGTCGTCCGTCGGCCAGGCCGGCTATCTCCTCGTGCCGATCGCCGCCGCCGCGTACTCCGACGACGCCGAGAAGTCCATCGGCTCCACCGTCGCCTACGCCCTCATGTACGCCGCCGTGAACCTCGGCGCCTTCGCGGTGGCCGCACTGGTGGGCCGTACAAGATCCCTCAACCGCATCACCGACTACCGCGGCCTGTACGCGAAGAACCCCCTCTCCGCCCTCCTCCTGGCTTTCTTCCTGCTCTGCCTCGCCGGACTGCCCCCGGGCATCATCGGCCTCTTCGCCAAGGTCACCGTCTTCTCCGCGGCCGTCGACGCGGGCCTCGGCTGGCTCGCCGTGGTGATGGCCGTCAACGTAGTGATCGCGCTCTTCTACTACCTCCAGTGGACGGCCCTGCTCTTCCGCGCCCCGGAGGGCGAGCCCGTCGAGCACCGGGTGCCCGCACCCGTCACCGCGGCGATCACCATCACCGCGGTACTCGGCATCGCCCTCTCCGGAGCGCCCCAGGTGGTCCTGCGCTTCGCCGACACCGGCCTCTTCTGAGCGCACGGCACCTCACCCGGACGGCCCACGCCCGCCGCCGCACGCACAAGGGAACTAGTCCCCCTCGCCTGGCGTTGACCAGTACGGGAGGGTCCACTGGACGTGACACCACGGCACCAGTGGCTTCGGATATCGACAAGCAAAGGGTTCCCCTGCCGCACCACTTGGAGGGCGTACCGTGCACCGCCGGCACAACGGGCTCAGGACCGCAGTACTCCTCGGGGGACTGTCCGCACTCATCATCGTCATCGGCAGCCTCTTCGGCCGTATGGGGCTCGTCGTCGCGGTCGTGATCGCCCTCGGGACCAACGCGTACGCGTACTGGAACAGCGACAAGCTCGCGCTACGCGCGATGCGCGCCCGCCCGGTGAGCGAATTCGAGGCCCCGGCCCTGTACCGCATGGTCCGTGACCTCTCCACCCAGGCCCGCCAGCCCATGCCCCGCCTGTACATCTCCCCGACGGAGGCGCCGAACGCCTTCGCGACCGGCCGCAATCCGCGCAACGCGGCCGTGTGCTGCACCGAAGGCATCCTGCGCATCCTCGACGAGCGCGAGCTGCGCGGTGTCATCGGCCACGAACTCAGCCACGTCTACAACCGCGACATCCTGATCTCGTCGGTCGCCGGCGCGCTCGCCTCGGTGATCATGTTCCTGGTCAACTTCGCCTGGCTGATCCCGATCGGCCGCTCCGATGACGACGACGGCCCCGGCCTCCTCGGCATGCTGCTGATCATGATCCTGGGCCCGCTCGCCGCCACTCTCATCCAACTGGCCATCAGCCGCTCCAGGGAGTACGAGGCGGACGCGTCCGGCGCCCAGCTCACCGGCGATCCCCTGGCCCTCGCCAGCGCCCTGCGCAAGCTCGAGACAGGCACCAAGCAGCTCCCGCTGCCGCCCGAGCCCCGGATCGAGACGGCGAGCCACATGATGATCGCGAACCCCTTCCGCCCAGGTCAGGGATTCTCCAAGATGTTCTCGACACATCCGCCGATGGCGGAACGCATCGCCCGGCTCGAGAAGATGGCAGGTCGCCCCCAGTGAAGACAATCCTCAACGTCATCTGGCTCGTCCTGAGCGGTTTCTGGCTGTTCCTCGGCTACCTGCTCGCGGGCGTGCTGCTGTGCATCACCATCATCGGCATTCCATTTGGCATCGCCGCGTTCCGTATCGGCGTCTACGCCCTGTGGCCCTTCGGGTACACAACGGTCGAGCGCCGCGACGCCGGCGCCCCCTCCTGCGTCGGCAACGTCCTGTGGCTGGTCCTCGCGGGCTGGTGGCTCGCCCTGGCCCACATCGTCACCGGCATCGCCCTGTGCATCACGATCATCGGCATCCCGTTCGGCATCGCCAACTTCAAGCTCATCCCGGTGTCGCTGCTCCCGCTGGGACGCGAAATCGTGTCGACAGACCAGCCGTTCTCGTCGCGCTGGTAGGGCAGAGGCGGCAGCTGGTCCAGTAGGTCGGTGGCGGCAATCGCTCCGCCTCCGACCGCCAGTTATCCACAGCCCGACGGTTGTCCACAGCCTCGCCCGATTGTCAGCGGCGGCTTGCATCATGAACCCATGACCGAGATCGAGCAGTTGCTGACACGGGCGGCGGCCAGGGCACGCAACACCCACCCGTGGGGCTGGAGTTCACTCCCCGATCCCGTGGACAAGGCCACCCTGCCCCCGCTGCTCGCCGAGCTCTACCTGCGGATAGGAGACGGCGGATTCGGCGAAGGCGTCCTGCCGATATCCCACCGGGGCTGCAGGACGTACGCGTGATGAACGAAGAGCTGGAGCCGGCCCCTTGGGCTAACTTCCGCATACGCACGGCGCCGATGCCGTAACCCGCCTCGCAAGGCCACGGGCGCACCGCGCACCTACCGCCCGGCCACCCACCGCCGCCGTACGCCATACGCCGCCACACCCACCGCCAGCACGCCCGCACCCACGACCACCGAGACCACGGGCAACGCGAACGCCAGCACCATGCACCCGAGCAGCCCGACCGCTGGCACCACCCGGGCCAAGGGAGCCGATCCGAGCGTCCAGGCCGAGGCGTTGGCCACCGCGTAGTAGACCAGCACACCGAAGGAGGAGAACCCGATCGCGCCGCGTACATCCACCGTGGCGGCCAGGACCGCGACCACCGCGCCCACGGCCAGCTCCGCCCGGTGCGGCACCTGGAAGCGGGGATGGACGGCCGCCAGCGCGCCGGGCAGATGCCGGTCCCGCGCCATCGCGAGCGTCGTACGCGAGACACCGAGGATCAGGGCGAGCAGCGAACCCAACGCGGCCACGGCAGCACCCACCCGTACCACCGGCACCAGCCCCGGAACCCCTGCCGCCCGCACCGCGTCGGCCAGTGGCGCGGCCGCGTCGCCCAGAGCACCCGCCCCCAGCACGGAAAGGACAGCCACCGCCACGCACACGTACACCATCAGCGCGATGCCCAGAGCCAGCGGGATGGCACGGGGAATGGTGCGCGCGGGATCCCGTACCTCCTCACCGAGAGTCGCGATCCGCGCGTACCCGGCGAACGCGAAGAACAGCAGACCAGCCGCCTGAAGCACCCCGCCCAGACCACCGGAGGCCCCGATGTCCAGCCGCCCGGCGTCGGAGTCCCCGGAGCCCAGGCACACGACCACCACGGAAGCGAGGACAGCCAGCACGACAGCCACGATCACCCGGGTCAGCCAGGCCGACTTCTTGACCCCGCCATAGTTCACCGCGGTCAGCGCCACCACGGCCGCGACCGCCACGGCGTGCGCCTGCTCCGGCCAGACGTACGCGCCCACGGTGAGCGCCATCGCCGCACAGGACGCCGTCTTGCCGACCACGAACGACCAGCCGGCGAGATAACCCCAGAACTCCCCGAGCCGCTCGCGCCCGTACACATATGTGCCGCCCGAGGCCGGATACAGCGCGGCCAGCCGCGCCGACGACATGGCGTTGCAGTAGGCGACCACGGCGGCGAGGCCCAGCCCGAGCAACAGCCCGGACCCGGCGGCGTGCGCGGCGGGCGCCAGGGCGGCGAAGATCCCGGCTCCGACCATCGAGCCCAGGCCGATGAGCACGGCGTCCCCCACACCCAGGGTGCGCCGTAGCTCAGAGCTGGAAGTTGTCACGCACCGCACCCTACTGATCAGTGCAACCGCCGGGTGCACCGGTGACGTCCTCTCCATCAACAAGGCACGAACACGCGCGCGACGAGTACAACCCGCCCGGCGGGACCCACATCACAGCGCAGGGACAGTGCGGGCACAGCACGAAAGGGCAGGTTCACGGCATGACCATCGTTGGCTGGATCATCCTGGGGCTGTTGGCCGGAGCCATCGCCAAGTTCCTGCTGCCGGGCCGTGACCCGGGCGGCTTCATCGGTACGACCGTGATCGGCATCGCGGGAGCGTTCATCGGCGGCTGGATATCGGCCCGTTGGCTGGACCACCCGATCACCAAGGACTTCTACGACACCACGACCTGGGCCGCGGCGATCGGCGGCTCACTGGTCCTGCTGGTCGCCTACCGCCTCCTGTTCGGCAACTCGCGCGACTGAGTGCATCCCCCGACCGCAGCCAGCAGGCGAGAAGGGTGGGCACCGCTCGGTGCCCACCCTTCCTCGTACGGCGTCAAAGGCGCGCCTTACCGGTAGTTCACGAACTGCAGCGCGAAGTCGAAGTCCTTGCCCTTCAGCAGAGCGATGACGGCCTGCAGGTCATCACGGCTCTTCGAGCTGACCCGCAGCTCCTCGCCCTGCACCTGGGCCTTCACGCCCTTCGGACCCTCGTCGCGAATGATCTTCGCCACCTTCTTCGCGTTCTCCTGGGAGATGCCCTCCTCGATCGACGCGAAGATCTTGTACTCCTTGCCGGACAGCTGGGGCTCGCCCGCGTCCAGGGCCTTCAGCGAGATCCCGCGCTTGATCAGCTTGGACTGGAAGACGTCGAGGACAGCCTTCACCCGGTCCTCGGAGTTCGCCTCCATCAGGATCTTGTCACCGGACCACGAGATCGAGGCACCCACGCCCTTGAAGTCGTAGCGCTGCGAGATCTCCTTGGCGGCCTGGTTGAGGGCGTTGTCGACCTCCTGCCGCTCGACCTTCGAGACGATGTCGAAACTGGAGTCGGCCATGTCCTGTGGCTCCTTGTATCGGGGTGCGTATCGGGTGCGTATCGGCGTACGTGGGGCCGCCGAGCCCGGCGTCGTCCCGGGCCGCATCCGCATAAGCCTAGCCACCCACCGTCCCCCGAGCGCCGATCAATCGGGTGGCGAAGCACCCCTGTCCATCGGGTATTGTTTACGTCGTTGCCAGCGAGCACCGCCGAAAAGCGGTTCGAACGGCAGCAACCCCGGCGGTGTGCCCGAGCGGCCAAAGGGAGCAGACTGTAAATCTGCCGGCTCAGCCTTCCCAGGTTCGAATCCTGGCGCCGCCACATTTGAGGAGACCCCCTCCGAACTGCGGAAACGCAGACGGAGGGGGTCTCTTCGTTGGCGGGGCGTCCTGTCGGGGCACACTGGCCCCATGTCCACTCCTCGCAGACGGTGTCCCGAATGCCGGCGTGAGATCGCCGTCGTTGCGGGGAGGTTCGCGCGGCATGATCCGCCGGGGGCGCGGGAGAGTGGGGAGCTGGTGTCCTGCTCCGGCTCACGCAGACTCGCGGAACTCGGGGCGACCCAGCCGTCGTTGGACGGGTACGTCGTCCCCGAGTTTCCCGGGCAGCTGCCGCTCTTCTGAGGGGCGCGGGTCTGCTCCGACCCCGCAGCCGCCCCTCAGTTGCCCGCCACCGACTTCACCGCGACCGTCACGGGCGCCGACCCGCTGACCAGCTCCAGGGTCAGGCCTGCCGTCGCCGGAGTGTCCACGAGTTCCGCCAGTACGGCGGCCACATCGTCGCGCGGAATCGCGCCGCGGCCCGTGTGGGCCTCCAGGCGTACGAGACCGGTACCGGCGTCGTTCGTGAGCATGCCGGGGCGCAGGATCGTCCAGTCCAGGGCGTCGAGGCTCTGTACGTGCGCGTCGGCCTCGCCCTTGGCGCGCAGATACACGTCAAAGACCTCGCTCCCTTCGTGTTCCGGGTTCGCGCCCATCGATGACACGACCACATGGCGCCGTACGCCCGCCCGGACCGCCGCGTCCGCGAACAGGATCGCCGCGTCCCGGTCCACCGTGTCCTTGCGGGCCGCCCCGCTGCCGGGGCCCGCGCCGGCCGCGAAGACCGCCGCGTCCGCGCCCTGCAGATGGGCCGCGGCCTCCTCGACCGAGGCCGACTCCAGGTCCAGCAGGATCGGTTCGGCGCCGGCCTCCCTCAGATCGTCGCCCTGTTCGGCGTGGCGGATGATCCCCGCAACCTCGTCTCCGCGCGCGGCGAGCAGCCGCTCCAGCCGCAGCGCGATCTGACCATGACCCCCAGCGATGACAATGCGCATGCTTCCGACCGTACGCCCGGACGGCCGCCCACGCCGCACGACTTCAGCCACGCCCCACGGCGCGCACTCCCCGGATCGTGCGCCGGGCGCCTACCAACGCCGCACGCTCCGCATCCCGCAGCGCCCGCACCACGGTCACGCGCCCCACAACAGGGCGCACACAACACCCGCGCACGCCCGATCTCAATCCCGAACCCAATCCCAATCCCAACCTCGCCCCGGCCCGGGCCGACCCGCGAACCCCAGTTCCCATCACCCCAGCCCACACGCCAACTCACACCCCGCCCCCGGGGCGGGGGGGGGCGCGGGGGCCCGCCCCCGGCCCCCGCCGGCCGGCCCCGCGACGGCGGCCGCGCCGGGGGGGGGCCCCG